>JACPZM010000074.1 GCA_016195485.1 Candidatus Troglogloeales bacterium
AAGCGCCCGCTTTAAACCAGTAGCGACGGCATTCTGATTTCCAAAAAGGGAGTGAATATTATGTATCGCCACATGGGGAAAAACAAGACTGGTACAACCAGTTGAACCAACCATGACGGTATCTTCCGGGTTTGGAAGAGATGCCAAAATATAACGAAACGCAATCGACTCGGGACATCCGGCGCAAAGAGAATGCTCTTCGATAAGCTCCTTACTCTGCCCAATATCTTTCCAGCCTCGATCCTCTTTTCCGTAAGTTGCCTGCTCCACAAGGTCACGATACTCCGGGGGCATAATGTCATAGAACTCTGGACAAATCGCGATCTTTTCTTTACTCATGGCTCTTACTCCTTTTTTTGTAAGGGCGGGGTAACCCCGCCCCTACCGTAATAAAATTCAACTGCCTCGGCCTGCAAGCGTTGCAACCCGGTGTCCTAACGTTTTTTGAATTTCCTCAACAATAACCTCTGCCGGCATCGTCATTCCGCCTGCCACATGGGGACCTGCAACCACCCGATCATTGTCTGGAACAATGGACCTAATCTCCCTTGCCAGCCAGCCTACCACATTAAATTCCGGCACAAAAATATGTTTTGCATTTTTTGTGGCCTCGAGAATCTCTTGCTTTGGAAAAGGCCGTAACGACTTCACCTTGACCAACCCAACATGAATTCCCTCATCTTCCAAAATGCGGATCGCCTCCCGTCCTTGAGAAACAGCCGTCCCAGAAGCGACAATGAGAATCTCCGCATCTTCATTTTCCGTATCAATGAGTCCGCCCATCATGGCGATGGTATGCTTGCGGGATCGCTCAACCGCCGCGCGCACTTCTTCCTGCCACGAGGCATGGGTCATGTAGCTAATGTAATTCGACTTCATGATAAATGGATCCCGCATCATCCGAACCGGAGGAACCTCCATATCCATGCAAGGGACAGGAGATCGGTACGGATCGTAAGGCGGCAAACAAAGATCAGACGGCGTCAACATGACCGTATCTTTAGTATGCGTTACAAAGAAACCGTCACAGCAAAGGGCCAGCGGCAGATGCACATCCGGCTGCTCTGCAACGATATACCCCATCAATATCCAGTCAAAAAAGTCTTGCGCTGTTTCGGCATGCCAGACAAGCATCCCCGTGTCTAACAGGAACGCCATTTCCAGCGTGTCCGGTTGAATGGAAAGGGGTGAGTTGATTCCCCGGCAGGTTACGATTACTTGAATGGGAAGACGCGATCCTGCCCACATCGGGAAGTTTTCAAAGGCACGCATCGTGCCGGGGCCTGCTGTAGTTGTGAAAACGCGCGCGCCGCCAAACGCCGCCCCCGCGCACTGACCCATCACAGCAAACTCGCTCTCTCCCCGCATGTAATCGGCCACATATCCTTCGGCATAAAGCTCACCAATTAACGCGGCCGCTTCACTCTGCGGCGTAATCGGGTAGGCCACCATGACATCTACTGATGCCCGCCGAATCGCCTCTTTTATGACCTCGCTGCCGGTAAAGAATGCCGAATTACGATCGACTTCAAAGAAAAGCTTTTGCGGATCAGTGTATGTCTGACCCTTTTTATTTTTTGTTCCAATGAAACTGCGTTGTGACTCTGAAAGTTCGTTTGCCATTTTTAACCTCCTAGCCACCTTCGGCTAATTTTGCAAAAATGTTGTCACTGTGCTTACCATTTTCAGATGGCGCACCCTCTTCCGGCCTTTGAAATGAAACCCCCTTAAGCTTGCCAATCCACTCTGCCAAAAGCAAAATCTTCTCTACAGACGCATCTCTGAAAGAAAGATTCGCATCTTCATGCCCAGACATAGCACACATGGCTATCGTAAAACAACTCGTTCCGCCCCGTATAATTTTAAGAGAGAGATTCGCTTGGTGGCAATGCACTCCCACAAACATACAAACATCCTCTTTATTGTGCCAGATGGTCAGGTTTGGGTGGTTTGGGTTGATCTCCACATCGGGATTTATTTTTGGATATTTAGGCCGATAGTCGGCCATCGGAATCAATCGGGCTGGAATAAGGTCGGCCAGAATTTTGATGGCCTTTGCCTTTTTAACTGCCTTGTCATTCCAGTTCCAAAGAACGAGGGGCCCTGGGTGAATAGTTGGATTTCTGGCCTCCAAAAACTTGCGGGCCGCAACCTCCATTGCTTCTTCTTCCGGAACGATCCTTCCTTCAATATGGGCTTCACCCGGTTCTGGAAGGATGATACCCATCCTCGCCGCAGAGGGACAGCAATACGCCTCTGGTCCCGTCAAGACTTGATATTTCGACATGAAATCCCCCTATGATTAGTGTCTTAGCTACAGTGTTAGCTAGACGGTACCACGGGGGGAGGATTCACGTCAAGAATATTTTGCAGGGAACTTTCTTCCGGAGAGAGGAAACCCGCCTCTTTAAAACGTGTCTTCAGCTGTTCATTTTTGGGGTCTATCTCTAGTGAACGAGCCCACGCTTTTCTCGATTGATCCATCTGATTCTCCTTCAAATAAACCTCGCCCAAATGTTCTAAAATCACCGGATCGTCCGGCACCAAAACAACCGCCCTCTCAAGCGCAGCCAAAGCCTCTTTCACCTTTCCCTGTTTGTAGTAGGCCCAGCCAAGACTGTCGACAACGTAGCCATCATCGGGCTTAATGGCAAGTGCGCGATTGATTAAGCTGATCGCCTCGTCAAGATGGACTCCGCGCTCCACATAGGTGTAGCCAAGATAGTTGAGCGCCATCGCGTGCTTACTGTCAATCGCGATCGCCTTTTGCATCTCGTCAACCAATGCGTCAAACCGGTCTAGCTTGTCATACGTTGCGCCCAGATGAAAATGAAGATCGGCTTGCGCTGGAGCCATTTCGATTCCTTTTAAGAAAGACGCCATTGCCTCCTCATATCGCCCCGATTCATACAAGACCAACCCCATAAAAAGATACGCCTCGTGCTTTTTAGGGTCTATTTTCCGGGCATTCTCCCCTTCCGCTAATGCCACTTCAACCTTCTTTAACCGGTAAAAATAAAGCCCCCCTAATCGAAGATGGATATAATAGGAATCGCCCTCTTTTTGAATGACTTCATGATACGTTTTAACAGCCTCCTCATACTCCCCAACCCCTTCGTAAAGAGAAGCCAAATAAGACTTCATCTCCCGCGAGGACGGTGACACGGCCATGACCTTCTCCAATACCTCCAACGCCTTTTTATACTCCTTCTGTTGTGCCCACAATAGCGATATTTTAAGCCAAATGTCTGGATTTTTTGGGTTTTCTTCGGAAAGAAAGTTGAGAGTATCCATTGCTTCGCTAAAAGACTTTTTCTCTGTCAAAAGATAAGTAAGCCTAAGCCCTGCTTCCTCATGCTCCATACTGTCTTCTTCGAGTATATGCCGATAGATATTTTCCGCTTCATCCATCTTCCCTGAAAGCTCATAGAGCGAGGCCGACGAAAGATACGCCTGAAGGAAAGCCGGATAAAGCAATATTGCCTCCTGATAATGTTTTATCGCCATCTCGTACTCTTTTTGATTTGCAAACAGTTTCCCCAAGTAGTAGTGTCCCAGATGGGAAGATGGATTGGCTGTCAGTCCCCTTGAAACGGTTTCAATCGCCCCGCCCAAATTCTTTTCCCTCGCCAAAAATTCAGCCAGGTTTAAATAGCCGTCTATTTCTTTGGGGGCCTGCGCGATAATTTCATTGTAAATTGCTGCCGCATTTTCAGACGTATCCCCAGCGGCATAGAGATCGGCCAACAGATTCAATGTGCTAAGATCATGAGGCTTAACCTTATTTGCCTTTTCAGCAAAACCAATCGCTTCTTCTAGATTGCCCACCCTTGCGGCGGAAATGGCGATCCGTGTTAGGAGAAAATGAGCGTTCTCATCACGGGATTTTGCCTTCTGATATTCCGTCAGCGCCTTCTCATACTCCCCATCTGTCTCATATTGAAGGCCTAAAAGCGTGTGATAGTACGTCTCTGGGGAAGGCGTGGGAGAGAATGCGCTGGCCTCTCTCAACAAACCGGAAAAAGAGAGCGATAGAAGTACAAAAATAACGAAAGAAATAAGATATTTCATCGAAATAGCCCTATTTATGAAGTTTCTTTTGAGGGGCCAGCCGCACCGGGCGACTTGTGATCTTCTTTGTGGTCGGACGTCGACTGCGAATGCAACGACGATTGCGGAGTCACATCAATCTCGTCTGGTTCCGCCATTCCTTTTTTAAAGCCACGCAATGCCTTGCCGAGTCCGGTCCCAATTTCTGGTAACTTTCCCGCCCCAAAGACAACCAAAACAATCAAAAGCACTACCAATAACTCTGGAAATCCCACTCCAAACATACCCCCTCCTGTTGTTAAGTATAGTCGTTCTTATCCAAAGAGTCAAATAAACGGATTGCCCGGTCACCGAGCAATTGATTGAGTTCCGTGCGCCCTACCCCCTCATGCCCCTATCCTCTTTTCAAAAAGCCCGAAATAATATCAATCGGCACTGGAAAAATGATCGTGGAGTTTTTTTCCGTGGCAATCTCTGTCAGTGTTTGTAATAAGCGCAGCTGTAGCGCCGATGGTTCCGTATTCATAATCCGAGCGGCATCGGCTAATTTCTGCGAGGCCTCAAACTCTCCCTGCGCGTGAATCACCTTGGCGCGCCGCTCTCGCTCAGCTTCCGCCTGCTTTGCAATGGCCCGGAGCATCTCTTGAGGAAGGTCTACGTTTTTGACCTCCACCGCAGTTACTTTAATCCCCCACGGCTCGGTCTGCTGATCAATCACCCTCTGCAGAGAAAGGTTGATCTCTTCCCGGTTTGCTAGAAGATCGTCCAGTTGCCCTTGTCCTAGAATAGAACGCAAGGTGGTTTGGGCAATTTGAGATGTGGCATAAAGGTAATTCTCCACGCTCAGGATTGCTTTCTGTTCGTCTACAACCCGGAAATAAATAACGGCATTCACCTTGACAGTAACATTGTCACGGGTAATAATATCCTGCGCTGGCACATCCATCGTCACCGTCCGCAAGCTAACCTGTTCCATCCTATCAATACCGGGGATCAGAATCAGGATGCCGGGGCCATTGCCGCCAATAATGGCTCCATCCTTAAGCAACCTTCCAAAACGAAAAACAACGGCCCGTTCATACTCTCTTAGTATCCGAAAGCCATTCACGATAATAAATAGAAAAAACAAAACAACAATAATAATCGCCATCATAGTAGACATACCCTCCTCCTTGTGATTGTTCCTTACCCCCACGGGGGTTATTACACTTTTTTAACCTGTAACGTTAATCCCGTCCTTTTGATAACCTCGACCCCTTCTCCGGCCAAAATCTGCTCCTTCGTTTCGGCCTGCCATAACTCTCCATGAATTTTTATCGTACCTGTCGGGGTTAAGTTGCCTTGGGCCACACCAACCGCCCCCACCAGTCCTTCTCCGTTTTCTTCTTCCGTAATCGGAACCGCACGCTGTGCCCGCCATGCCGCCTGAACAATGAACACAAAAATAATAGCAATAGGAATAATCGTGGCAGAAAGAACCGTTGGCGATACGCGAAGAATAGGTAGGGGCGTGTCAAAGAGCATCAGCGATCCAATGAGCAATGCGGTTACACCGCCGAATGCCAATACCCCAAAACCCGGAACCATCATCTCGGCAATAAAAAGAACGATTGACAAGAAGATGAGCAAGAGCCCCGCGCCATTGACTGGCAACGTCTGGAAAGAGTAGAAGGCCAGTATCAGACAGATGGATCCAAGGACCCCCGGAAAGATCGCCCCGGGGCTATAGAGTTCCGCAATGAGGCCCGTGGTTCCAAGGAGCATTAGAATATAAGCCACGTCAGGATCGGAGATCGCTTTTAATATCTTGTGTCTGAACCCAAGTTCCTGTTTAATGATTGTGGCCCCTGCCGTTGATAAAACCACCTCTCCTTGAACCGTCGTTACGGATCGTCCATCGATTTGCTTCACCAAGTCTGTAATACTTTCCGAAACAAAATCGATTATTTTTAGATTCAACGCCTCTTTTTCTGTCACCGAGACTGACTTTCGCACCGCAGCTTCCGCCCATTTAGAATCCCGACCCCTTTTCTCGGCAATCGATCGAATATAGGCCGCCGCGTCGTTTTCAACCTTTTGCTTTGTCTCCTCATCCATGGTTTGTCCTCCCATGGCCACAGGGTGTGCCGCGCCAATATTGGTGCCGGGGGCCATAGCGGCAATATGAGCAGCCAGTGTTATAAAAACTCCGGCAGATGCCGCCCGCCCTCCACTGGGGGAGACGTAAATAATCACTGGAACCCGTGATGCGTCGATTGCTTTAACGATCTCCCGCATGGAGGTATCCAATCCCCCCGGAGTATCTAACTGAATAATCAACGCGGAAGCATTGTCTTTCTCCGCATTGGCTATGGCATTTAAGAATAGCTCGGACGAAACTGGATTGATAATCCCTTCGTAGGTCAAAAGATGAACGGCTTTAGCGGGGGCCGCAGTAGCGTCCGTTTTCAAACACAAAATAAACAAACAGACAATGGCTGGAATAAATCGAAATCGCATTGGGCCATCTTATTCTTGCCCAAAGAGGCTGTCAAGGAAACCCCAAATTCCAATCGCTGTTTTCGAACATAAAGCTAGAGAGAGAGGCGTGCCCTGATGGCCTGACCGAAAATAAGTAAAAACTTTAAATGAAGTAGAAAATCTCTTTTTTTTATGCTATAGTCAGCCCCCATGGAGCGAGAGACTTTTCTTTCTATACTGGATCATGCCGTTCAACAGAAGTGTTCCGATATCCACCTGAAGGCTGATTATCCTCCTTTTTTCAGAATCAATGGGTTTCTGGTCGAAGCCTCTAAACAGCCGCTCACAACAGGCGATACGCTCTCTATCGCGAACTACCTTCTGGAGGATCGCGGGCTTTCCCTGCTACAAAAGGCAAATACACTTTATGTAAGCAATCTATCGCAAGACTCAGTTGATATTTTCACAGATGTGGACACCTCTTATGAGGTTCCAAGCAAAACACGATTCCGCTCGAATCTATACAAGAACCGTGGAGCGGTTGGAATTGCCATGCGTGTAATCCCCCATGAGATTAAAGGTTTTTCTGATTTAAACCTTCCAGACACTATTGAGAAAATCGCGGGACTGCGTCGAGGTCTTATTTTGGTCGCAGGCCCAACCGGGATGGGAAAATCAACAACAATCGCTGCCATACTGGAGAATATTAATAAGTTACGAACAGATCATATCCTCGCCATTGAGGACCCGATCGAGTTTGTCTTACGACCCAAACAATCGATGATCACGCAACGAGAGATCCCGACCGACGTGCATTCTTTCACCGAGGCCATTCGTGGCGCCATGCGTCAGAACCCGGATGTTCTGATGATTGGCGAAATGCGGAACGCCGATACGGCGGAGATTGCATTAAAAGCCTCGGAAACCGGTCATCTTGTGATCTCCTCTTTGCACACCTCCTCTGCGGTTCAAACCATTAGTCGATTTGTTTCTTTCTTTGATCCATCTCAACAACCCATCGCTCGGCTTCGCCTTGCTGATAATCTCATGGCCGTTATTGCATTAAGGCTTCTGCCCCGAATCGACAAGTCCGGACTCATACCCGCCGTCGAAATTTTAAGGGCAACCCGAACGATTCAGGAGTGTATGAAGTTGCCCGAGAGAAGCCCGGAAATTTTAGGACACATGGCCCGAAGCCGCGAGTTCGGCATGCAGACATTCGATCAGCATCTGATTGAGTTAATCCAATCGAAAAAGATATCACAAGATGTTGGTCTTGCCGCAGCGACCAGCCCTTCCGATATGGAACGAGAATTACAATTTGGGGGGTAGACCCGGAGATTCCGTAATAGGGGTAGGGTCAGAGGCCGGTCGAGATCAGACATTGCTTACGAAAGGGACCTTCGACCTTTGAACAGAAGGCTTGCAAGTCATTTTTGTCGGAAAGAATCTGGGGCGCCCTCGTAAAAATCGTCCCATAACAGATATTCTTTTCTGCGGACTCCTTTAAAATCTTACAGAAGAGGAGGGCATGATCCTGTCCACTGCGATCCCAAAATGAATCTTGAACGGCTCCCGTGAGGCAATGGAGTCGAGATGCCCCTCCGGGCGCGTTGGAGCAGGCATGGATGGCTTCACCGGGATCACCACGGAACCGGCCCCCAACGTCTCGTCCCATGCTTTCAAAACAGTTGCCTTGATAGAGTTGTTTCGCTTCGGAGCAAGCTACTGCAACCTTGGCAAAATTCCCACTGAAGATCTGTATCATCCGAGAGGTTTGATATATATCCGCGCATAATTAAACGGACATAATTTTTAAAATGTGATATTCTCTGGTCGGAGGTGTCACATGCTTGCTCGATGTTTAGAACTTTACCGCAGAACTGTAAACAAACTGACTCGGGATAAAAAAGATG
>JACPZM010000073.1 GCA_016195485.1 Candidatus Troglogloeales bacterium
CGGTGTTCGGCTTCCGAAAGCTCTTCTTAACAGAGGTGTCATTGTAACCACTAAGAAAAAACTTCAAACAAGACGAAAAATATAAAAAAATCAACACGTTATACAATAAAGCCCCTCGCCCATGAGGGGGAACATCCGTTATATGCTCACAGCTTGGGCGCAGCAGAGGCAACGTGGATCTACCAAAATGGGACTGGTTTGCGTGCTGGTGATAAAGTTTTTGCCCTAGCAGTACCACTTTATGTAAAAGGTGACTACATGCAATCGGAAAGGAATGGGGTTGAATACAAAGCGTACTGCGGATTCTTCGACATTGTTTGTTCTGTGGCGGCTGCTTTTCTTCGTCCTGACGAGATTCCAGTGGACACAGGGTTTGGAATATCTGGTTTCCCCTATATTGACACACATGATCGTCTCAGATATCAAATAATCATTGGTTTACCCCAATTTTAGCGGGGATATTTGGTTTAAAAGCATAATGAAGGTGTATCTTGACCCAATAAAACTATTGCAGGAAGGGGAGATTACCCAACATGAATGCGAAAGAATTAAAAGCCTTTCCTCAAAGTGGGACAGCCCATTTATCCCTTGTATTCCTGTTGCTCTTGCTATGACTTTTGTTACTTTAGTCGTTGTGAGTCCGTTTATTGTGTTCTCACCTATAGTAATTCTACTTGGAGTTCTTCTTTTATTACTGGGTGGGCGAACAACTAACGGTTAAGATGAGTAGCATTCAGTTTTTGGATTTTTAAAATGAAACTTGGCCTCAATCTTTCAAAGCTTTTAGAAGAAAAGAAAATTACCCTGTCTGAGTTCGAGCGATATGTTGTCCTTTCCAGAGAAGACACCTCTAATAATAATTCTGACTATCTGGTGGGCCATAGTTTCATGCTAATTAGTTATGGATTCATGGGATTATATTTGGGTTCACATTCAGGCATTAGAACCAGTGCATTATTCATGGGACTTGCCAATATCGGCCTAGGATTTTTTCTCAAATCTAATCGAATACTGCTAACTACGATTTGTTTTGTATTTGGAGGACTTCTGATTCTCTTGTGGATGTTGGAATTGATTCTTGGCCCATGGCAACCATGATCGGATCGGATTTTCGACTTGGGCCCATTTCCATTTTCCTTGATCGAAGCCCCGTGTTTTACTCTACATTTTTTCTAAAAGAGTTCTCACATCGTTCGGAATGACAATGGGGCGAAGGCAATTCCGATCTGCCTTACCTTTCCTGCGAAGGGGGGGCTTTCCCCCATAGCGCAGATGAAATCCCTCATTGGACAGTTCCAGCAATAGAACACGAACTATCGCCAATGGTTTCGCCTTGAAGAGAGCCATGCTTAATCAGAACAGAAACGATAGAGGCATCAGGAGTAGAATCGGTATCTCCGTCTGCGAGGGTGAAGCCTATTGTTACCGGCCCTTCTACTATATCTCCAAGAGTGACACTCGTTGGTTCAGAAAGCGTTCCTTTTGTAGCGGCTATAGTAATGGTTGTCCCAGTCACCGGGGCATTGTTATTGATATCGCCCAAGGTAATTGTAAAATTCTTAGAGGTGCCGTTTGTTATAACAAACGGCAATGTGCCAGTCGTTGTCACGGAGCAGGTGGCAGGTCCCGTGAAGGCAAGCTTGATGGTAGCCCAGATTGTCTTACCGGGAAGACAACCTACACCCGTACATCCAGGGCCATCCCATACCCCATTCCCTTCAGAATATAGGCCGTCCCCATTTGCATCGATAAAGAACTCGCCCGGATCATATCCGCTACTATCGTCCCTGTCAATAAATGGCTCTGGCAGGTCAGTAAACTCTTCCCCTTCATTATACAGCCCATCTCCATTGGCATCAATGAACTCCTCCTGTCCAATCAGCGTGGCCAAAACCGTTACATGGCCATTTATCGGGTGCAAATCTCCGGACAGGACATTAAATGGATCTGGAGCCTGCGTTCTTAATGTGACAGACACAAACCCCTTGCTATCTGTTACGCCGCTGGAAGGAAAAACTGCCCCTGCCTCTGTATAAAAAGAGACTGAAGTTCCTGGCAAAACGTTAGCATTCCCAGATCGATCCGCAACAAATGCGCTGATAGTCGAAGTGATATTACTAAATACCAGGCCCGGGAGATTACGAACAGAAGCTTCTAAATTAACATGCGAGGCAGAGGCTATCCCGCCGCCAATAGAAATAGTGGGGGCGCTGGAGGTGGCGGAAGATCCTGAAACTGAAACAGAGGCACTAACGGTTACTGCCCCTGCAACGGCCCCGCTATTCAAAACCACGGTCGCCAGGCCGTCGCCTTGTGTGGCGCCAGATGAGCTGTTAGGTGTACCATCAAGTTCTCCAATATATTCCCCTCCATCACCGGGCAACCTTCCGCCACTGGGACCTGACATAACAAAACTTACCGAAAGTCCATCTATCGCTGGATTGCCACTAATATCTTTTACCCGAAAGGTGATGGATGAGGTTTCTGGTTGTCCGCTTCCCCTAATGCCGATCAACGAGCGAGAGACAGAGACAAACTCAATAGAGCCTGTCTGAGGGGCACTCACTGTAATCTGTGTCGATGTAGAGATCGAGCCTGCCAGCGCTTCGATGATAGCTGTCCCTGCCGCTGTCCCAGCAGTAAATGTGGCACTTGCTATTCCGTTTGATGTTGTTCCTGGGGAAGTAACGGCGCCAAGGCTTGTAGTAAAAGTAACCTCCGTTCCGTCGGGAACAAAGGCATCGGAGATATCCCTTACGGTAGCACTCACACTGGCAGTTTTCCCAAAAGTGAGTGTTGACGGGTTTGTTGTCAGGACAATGGAGGCTACCGGCGAGGGTGGGGGCCCTCCATTCCCACCCCCGCTCGACGAAGGAAGGGGAAATGGGGTTTTATCGCCACAGGCAACCAATGCCAAACATAAAAGCAAAAGCCAACTCTTTTTCATGAGTCCTCCATTTGGTGTAATACAAAACAGCCGACGCCCACAGGCACGACATGAGTCTAGTTTTATTGCATCTTAAAAGTCAAGCCCCAAAACAATTAAAATTTTGGGTCTTTGGTGTAAGGGTAAAGCCCATTCCCACCCTAACCCTCCCCTTCACGGGGTAGGAAAGAAGATGAGGGGGGAATGACTACAAAATTTTATTGAATGGGCTTGGCATTGGAAGTTGGGCAGTGGTATGATTTTGTCCGTATTAAGCAACTAAGAAATTTTTTAAAAATGACCATCACCCCGGCAAATAGAATCAAAGATCTGCCTCCGTATCTTTTCGCGGCAATTGATAAAATGAAACAGGAGGCGATTGCCCGAGGGAAGGATGTTATCAATTTAGGAATCGGAGATCCCGATCTGCCGACTCCCACACCGATTATCGAACGATTGCAAGCTGCATCAGCCGATCCTGGAAATCACCAATATCCTTCCTACGACGGGATGCCATCTTTTCGGCGGGCAGTGGCAAAATGGGTTCAAGATCGGTTTAATGTCACGCTGAATCCCGATAACGAAGTGGCAACGCTGATCGGCTCAAAAGAGGGTATTGGCCATACTCCATTGGCCTTTATCAATCCGAGGGATGTCGCGCTGATGACCTCTCCGGGCTATCCGGTCTACCATGCCGGAACTCTTTTTGCCGGCGGAATCTCTTACTTTGTGCCACTGCTTGAGAAAAATAAATTTCTCCCCGATCTTGGCTCTATTCCAATTGAAATTGCGAAGGCGGCCAAAATCTTTTTTATCAATTATCCGAACAATCCGACCGGGGCCGTGGCAAATGTGGCATTTTTTGAATCGGTCGTTGCATTTGCCAGACGGTATAATATCCTGATCTGTCACGACGCTGCTTATTCAGAACTTTATTATGATGGGGGTACGACCCCCGCGAGGGGTACGACCCCTGCGAGTGTTCGTCCGGCAAGTTTCTTAGAAGTTCCTGGCGCAACAGAAGTGGGGATTGAATTTCACTCCCTTTCAAAGACATTTAACATGACCGGTTGGCGGATTGGCTTTGTGGTTGGAAATAAAGACGCGGTTGCGGCTTTGCTGAAGGTGAAAAGCAATCTAGATTCCGGGGTCTTTCAGGCGGTGCAGGAGGCTGGGATTGCAGCATTAGAACTGCCAGAAAGTCAGCTTGAGGCAATCCGGAAAATCTATCAGGAACGAAAGGATCTGTTTATTGGCGGATTAAATAGATTAGGCTTAAGAGTTGCCTCCGCAGAGGCTGGTTTTTATGTCTGGATAAACACCCCGCCGAATGTGACTTCCACTGCGTTTGCGGCACGATTTCTATCCGAAGCCGATATTGTTGTGACGCCAGGCAATGGATTTGGAGAGGCCGGAGAAGGGTATATTCGTGTCGCCTTGACTTGCGCTGAAGAGCGTCTCGTCGAGGCATTAAGACGGATGGAGAAGGCGAAGATTTTTGGATGAATCATTTTGTCATTTCGACCAACGGGAGAAGTCTTTTCTCCAGTAAAAGGCGACTTTTGCAATCTTCTCTTGTCTATGTCGGAATTGGATCGAATGTAGGTGATAGACTGGACTATTGCCAAAAAGCCTTCTCTCTGCTTTGCTCTTCTGATGTAGGGGTAGCCCTTGTGGCTACCCAAAAGAGGGCAGGCACAGAGGCCTGCCCCTACAATGATATTGTCCTGACAGCAGTCTCGTCCCTCTATGAGACAGAACCTACAGACTGCCCGCGTCAAGACTGGTTTTATAACGCTGTGGTGGCTGTGCGCACGACGCTCTCTCCCATTTTACTGTTACAGTGTTGCCAGGAGATTGAACTTTCGTTGGGCAAGAATATAAAAATTCCAAAAGGGCCTCGCACCATCGATCTGGATATTCTTTTTTATCAAGATGCAATGATTCATTCGCCTGATTTAATTGTCCCGCATCCGTCTGCGCTCTCACGGCGCTTTGTGTTAATCCCGATGGCAGAGATCGCACCCGATTTTATTCCACCGGAAAATCAACAAACGATCAAGGCAATCTGTGAGGGGATATCAGAAGGCTCGATCGTCCGACAGAAACAAGGGCCGGAATGGGCAACTGTAACTCCCCATCGGGTAATAAAGTTTTGACTTTTTTATATAAATCTGGTACGTTGCGCAGACCGTGTGGAGAAGTGTACGCGGGTCGAAATGGTCGGGATGCCGACTGCGGGGCGTAGCGCAGCTTGGTAGCGCGCACCGTTCGGGACGGTGAGGTCGGAGGTTCAAATCCTCTCGCCCCGACTTTTCTTGAGGAGATTGCGATGGCAGATAAAAGCGGGGCACATATTTTTATCAATGGACAAGTCCAAGGCGTGGGGTTTCGAAATTTCGCGCAGAGGTATGCCTTTCTTCTGAGCCTGAAAGGTTTTGTTAAAAACCTTTCAGACGGTCGGGTTGAAATTGAAATAGAGGGAGAGCGAGCACGAATTGACCTCTTTCTGGAGCACTTGCACAGGGGGCCTTCTCTTTCTAAAGTTATAGATTTAGAGGTCTCCTGGACAACCGCCTCTGATCGGTTTCGGGATTTTTCAATCCTTTGAAGACCTATAGTCATTTCCCGCAGAGGTTTTTGTGCTATGAGATCGGATAAGACCCACCGAGGGGCTGGGAAATATCGCAAGGACGACATAGAAGAGTCGGCGCCTCCCCTTCTTGTTCCCTTTCATTCTAATCAGGATGAAGAAAGCGAGGGGCATCCGAGTAGGGGGACTGCATACCACGAGGTTGAGGCGATTACTGCATATCTTAAAGATATTTCTTCTTTGAACCTTCTGACCGCGCAAGAAGAGATAGATTTAGCCAAAAAGATTACCAAAGGCAATAAGGCGGCGCGGCAGAAAATGATCGAGTCGAATCTTCGGCTTGTCATCAGTATCGCAAAACGATATCTCAATAAGGGACTCCCCTTACCCGACCTGATCGAGGAGGGCAATCTTGGTCTCATCAAAGCGGTTGAGAAATTCGATTTCAAGAAGGGGTTCCGATTTTCGACTTATGCCACTTGGTGGATTCGCCAGGCAATGCAACGCGCTATTATTAACTATGGCAAGGTGATTCGCTGTCCTGTCCATGTGGTTGAGGGGATCAATCAATATCTTTCCTGCATGGAGGATTTGGTTCAAGAGCGGGGACGTGATCCGGATCTGTTTGAAATCGCGCAGCGGATGAAGATGTCAGAAAAAAATGTAGAGGAAATTCAGCGGCTTTTGCGGATAACCTACTCATTGGATGCCCCGCTTCCAGGGAATGAAGATACGGATGCCACCTTGCTGGATATTATCGTAGACGAATCACAAGAATCGCCCGTGGTGGCCGCAGAGCATGCGTTCCAGAAAGCAAAATTGAATCGCAGACTGGGCGCCCTTCAGCAATCGGAGCGCAAGGTTATCGAATTACGGTTTGGATTCGGAGGGGATGAACCGTGCACATTAGAACAGGTCGGGAAGACAATGGGTTTCTCGCGGGAACGAATTCGGCAAATCGAAATGACTGCGCTAAAAGCGTTGCGAGGCATTCTCCGCAGCGAAGACGCGCAGGATACAGGATTTTAAAAGAGGCAGAGAAGGCACTACACACCCCTTGATGCTCTCTATTGTAGAGGGAAAAGATTAATGAGGAGGAAAGAGACGATGGATTTGAAATCAAAAATTCGCGAAGTCCCCGATTTCCCAAAGAAAGGAATTCTTTTTTATGACATTACAACCCTTCTCAAAGAGAAGGAGGCTTTTGCTGAGATCATTGCCCAACTCACGAACCCTTTTTACGGGAAAAATATAGAAAAGGTTGTCGCGGTAGAGTCGCGCGGCTTCATCTTTGGCACGTCGGTCGCCCAGCAACTTCACGCGGGGTTTGTGCCTGTCCGAAAACCGGGGAAACTGCCCTCTAAAACACTAGAGGAACCCTATCAGCTGGAATACGGTTCCGACCGGTTGGCTATTCATGAAGATGCCGTTTCGGATGGGGAAAGGGTCTTAATTGTGGACGATCTTTTGGCAACTGGGGGCACCATTTCCGCGACGGTTAATCTCGTCAAGAAATTAGGGGGGAATATTGTCAGTGTCGCGTTTGTCATAGAGCTATTGGGCTTAAAAGGGCGAGAGCGGCTATCAGGCATCCCGATCTTCTCACTTTTAACCTACTGAAATTCCCCTCTTGGCAGATAGGGGTAGCGGTGTGTTTGTGGACGCGATTGTTGTCATCATTTCCGTGGCATCTTATGAAGAAGCCGAAACGATTGGGGCGTATCTTGTGGAAAAGAGGCTTGCGGCCTGCGCGAATATTATTTCTGGTGTCCACTCGATTTTTTTCTGGGATGGCAAACAATGCCGCGAACAAGAGTCTCTTATTTTGTTAAAGACGCGAAGAACCCTTTTTGATCCACTTTGCGCAGAGGTGAAGAAAATCCATTCTTACTCAGTGCCGGAAATCATCGCCCTGCCAATCGTTGCAGGGTCAAATAGCTATCTTCAGTGGGTCGAGGAAAACACCCATCCTGACCCCAACCCTCCCCCTGGGAGAAGATAGGATTAGGGGTATGCTGAATGATAAATCCTTCCCCTCCCTCCGTAGATCTCCTGAAGATCTACCATCGTTTATATACTGCTTTTGGCCCACAACATTGGTGGCCCGCAGCATCGCGCTTTGAGGTCATCGTTGGCGCTATTTTGACGCAAAACACCTCTTGGAAAAATGTTGAGAAGGCGCTGAAATCACTCAAAGACAATACCCCGTCTACTTCGCAGACACCCCTTTTAGAAAACGGGGAATTCAATCCAAAATGGTTCTATGATATCCCCCGGAATCAACTGGCGCGACTTATTCGCGCTTCTGGTTTTTATAATTTAAAGGCAAGTCGCTTGAAAGCCTTTATGACCTTTCTGTATGATGAATACGGAGGTGCGTTAGATCGGATGTTTCTCGATACGACAGGTCCGCTTCGCAGGAAATTACTCAAAGTTTCAGGGCTGGGTCCCGAGACGGTTGACTCGATATTGCTTTATGCGGGGGATAAACCTTATTTTGTTGTGGATGCCTATACACGCAGGGTTTTTTCTCGACATGCCCTGGTGAATGAAAAAGCCTCCTATTCGGAGATACAAGATTTTTTTATGAAGCGGCTACCATTGAATGCCTCTCTTTTTAACGAATATCACGCATTGATTGTGAACGTTGGCAAAAAATATTGTAAGACGAAACCCGATTGCGAGAGATGTCCACTGGCATACCTTTTCAATGAATAGGATGCCATTTCGACCATCAGGAAGAGATCGTTGATATTAACATTTCTCACTTCGTTCGAAATGACGACTTGACATATTCTGGGCACGAAAGTGATGGAAGCGCCTTTTGATATAAAAGAGATATTTTCTCCCGAAGATCAGCCGATTGTGGGACATCTGGGAAAATTCATTATCTCGTTTTTTCAGGCATTGCTGCAGATCGGCCATTTTCAATCTGGCGACGCGAAAACGGCTGCGGCAAAAAAAGGGCTTTTTCAGGAATGGGGCCACCTGGCCCAAAGGGATCGTGAAGTTTCATTTATCATCCGCAATCATGAGAGCACGTCCGTAGTGCTCGTTTATGGCATTTTATCTACAATCACGCCGATAGAAAAACTATTTTCTCCCGATATGGCGGACCTCCTTACTCCTAAGGTTTGTGACTTTTTTAACAGGCGGTATCTTTCGGGTTTCTCGTTAAAGTCCGGAATAACCTTCGAGGAGTTTGATTGCTTTATTGAGATCATGCGGGCGCCTATCAATCCGGTAGAGATCGATCAGACGATTCTGGAAATCACAGAAAAGCTGACAGCCCAGCGGATTATTCATGCCACAATGGTTTACGCGCAAGAGATCGTTGTTGGAAGCGAACCACTCCATTTTATGACTCAAATGGCGCTCACACGATTTGAGAAGGAGTTACGGATCATTCTTCTCCATTCGCATCTTACACAGGAGCAGAAGATTGTGCTCAAAGGGCGTGTTTTTCAGGATATGCTCGTTCCGCTTTCGGACACGGCCATTTTACAAGAGATTCTGATGAACTGTCATTTAATAAATCTTTCCGGATGGAGCGAGCCGATTGATCTGGAAGCGGAAATCGCCAAGGGAATAGGACCTAATCTGCTTTGGAAATTCTTATTGGAATCGATCAATGCAGGGATTGCGGAGGCGGATCGTTCTCTGGATGATCGTCTGGTTTTGATTGCACAAAAAATTGTATCCAATCTTTCATTGGATAAGATGAAGGATGAATCGGAAGAGATACTCGAGGTCCTGCTTCGAGAGAAGATCGTTACCCTTTTGGAAATTCCGCAACCGGTACTCGATCGGATCTATTTGACAAGGAAAACGGATGACTACTTGCAAAACAAAGAGCGTTATTGGAAGGCCGTTCAAGAGGGAGAAAGGGATGAGCAAGAAAATGGGTTGATTCATATCCTTCCAGTCCTGCTGAAACGAAATGAATTTTTATCCTTTGGCGAACTCTTAGACCGGCTGCGTCGTAAATGGCAATGCGGGACTGCCGGAGAGGGTAACGTGCCCTACGAGGAAGACTCCGAATTTTTAGCCCAAGTCGGTATGGAGTCTATGCGGGGGACTATTTTATCCAAGATTCGGGATCGTCAGATTCCCAATCGCAAGGAATTGTTTGTTATGTTGGAGCCGTTTTCGCTTTTCCTTTGTAAAGCGCTCCTTCCGTTGTGCACGGACGAGGATATTGTGTTGCGGCGGAATATCTGTAAGATTTTAGCTGGCGCGGGGGAAAAGGGGGTAGCGGATCTGATTGCGTTCGGGAACGATCATGTTCGGAACTGGCAGACGTTGCGGAATGTGGTCATGATGTTAGGAGAAATCGGGTCATCGGAAGAACCGGCATTCAACTTTCTAAAGCGTTGTAATCTGCATCCGAATCCGCGTGTTCGAGAAGAGGTCGTGGTCAGTCTAGGCAAAATGCAAGGACCGCACGTTGCCACGATCCTGTTAAAAGATCTGGAAAACCCGGACATGATGATTCGGAGTCGCGCGGTTGCGGCCCTGGGAAACTTTCATCCGGTGCACGAACGGTATCGAAAATTCATGGAAGAGGCGCTGAAGAGAAAACGGAGGAACGAACCTGAAACCGATGAACAGGTGCAGATTCATTGCTGTCTGGCCATTGAAAAGATTGCGCGCATTGATCTGATGGCCGCGCAATATTTTGAACCGACTCTCTGTAACGCGTTAACACCCAACCCGTCTGCCCTTTTTGGGCTGGTTCGGGAGAAATATCATGAAAAGGGGTACGAGGTCAAAAAAGCGATCTGCCAGATTTTGGGGGAGATCGGAACGAAGTCGGCCTTTCCTCTGGTCGGGAGATTGATTACGGAGAAATACTGGCATCCTGAAGACCGGGCCCGCATACAACAGGTTCTACAAAAGATAGAGCGTCGTGTGGGCATAGGTGAGTAGAACCCTCCAATCGCTTTGCCGTTTCAAAAAGGCTGTTCTCCCCATTGCTGTTCTAATGGCCATCTTATCCTCCGAGCCTCACCCGTGGATCGGCCCATGCGTACATAATATCGGTTAATATCAAGCCCACAATATAGAGCGCGGAGCCGAGAAAGACCATGGCCCGGACAATCCCAAAATCCTGGCTGTTGATGGCATCAATGGTGTAACTCCCCAATCCCGGAATACCGAAAAACGATTCGGTCAAAAGCGCCCCCAGAAAGAGAAGGGGGAGCAATACCACCACACCGGTTAAGATCGGAATTGCGGCGTTTCTTAAAACATGGCGAAAAAGGACGATGACTTCAGAAAGCCCCTTGGCGCGCGCGGTACGCACATAATCTTTTCCGATCTCTTCCAGAAAAAGGGTGCGATACCATCGGGTGCCGCTTCCAACGCCATATAACAATCCGATAATCGTCGGCAAAATTAAAAACTTCACCATCATTACCCCTTCGTCAAAGCCAGAAATCGGAACGAGATGAAGCAGTTTAGAAATAAGGAATTGGCCCCCGATGATGTAGAACAGGAACGAAATCGACATCATCGCAACGGCGATAACAACCCCCCAGTAATCGATATAGGTCGCACGAAACAAGGTAAGCCCCATCGCCGCAGTGATGTTGATCAAAAGCCCCACAATGAGCTCTGGCACGGCAATAGCCAAAGAAGGCCCCATTCTTTCTTGAATATCGCGCCCGATATCGCGGCCGTCATCGGCATGGCCAAAATCAAACAAAAAAAGAGAGACCGACTTGTCAAAAAAAATCGTCTCGGTGAATTTTCTTTTTCCTTCTTCCTGTCTATTTACAAGGAGGGGCTTATTATAACCATGCTCACGTTTCCATTTATCAATAGCCTCCGGCGTGACCCTTTTTACGCCCAAGTGCAAGCGAGCCATATCGTTCGGCGTATTCACAACAAAGAAGAGGGTAAAGGTCAACAGATTGATTCCAACCAGAATCGGAAAGGTATAAAGAAGTCGTCGAAGGATATAGGCGGTCATTGGCGCGATCATACAGGGGATCACGCAAAAAAGACAAGACGGCAGAGAACCCAAAATCCGCGATTGGATTTTGGGGAAAATTGCAAAGTCGCCTGAAATACAAGGCCGCAGGATATTTTGCGACGAAAGCGTACTGACCTGTACGGTGGAGGAGCAAAATTCCGAGAACGCAGTAGTTCAGGATGAATTTGCAATTTCAGATTCCGCTATCGCGGAATCTGGCAGAACGACAACTTGCGTTTGGGGTATCATTCAGGATACTTTGACGAATCATGGGCACGTTCCGCGTTGGCTTTAAAATAGAGAACCATGTTGACCGCACTCAAGCAGTGACCGTTCCTCATGCTTCAGTGGATACCGGTAGCGAATATACTTGGATTCCCGCAAAGACGCTTGAGAAGATCGGAATCAATCGAGAAAAGAAGGACTTACTCTTCACGATGGCAAACGGAAAGACAATAACACGAAGTGTTGGATTCGCAATTCTCAGAATAGATGAGTATTTTACGATTGATGAGGTTGTCTTTGCGGAGATAGGAGACCTGACCCTCCTTGGGGCACGAACACTTGAGGGCCTCTCTTTGGTTGTCGATCCCCGCAAGAAGAAGTTGGTTGCCGCTGGCCCGATTCCGGCTGCGTGAAACGTGTCAGGATATATAGGCGGTCATTGCAATTTTCCTTTTTCTCGTCGCCGATAGAGAATGACTGCCGGCACGATTCCTGTTGCCAATATCCCGCTTAACACGAAAACCGGCCACCAAATAGGGCGATTCCATTGCGTTCTGCTTGTGGCGCGAATTTGCGGATCAAGCCGAACATATTTAAGGGTATTATAAGCGATATGATTGGGTTTGATATTGGCATACCAGTTGTGATAAAGCCCAAACACTTTCGGATGAAATCCTGTAGCCCACGGGAGGTCCTGCTTAAAGATCGCGACCATTTTATCAATCACTTCCTGCCGTTCCGGCCCATTCTCCATATTCCGCATCTGATCAAATAAACGGTCGAACGCGGGATTTACATAATTCGTCGCATTTTCCCCACCCTTTCCGACCTTTGCATTTCCCCCATACAGAAGAAAGAGAAAATTTTCAGGATCCGGATAATCGGCATGCCATCCCCATTGGAACATTTGAGCCGTGCCTTTTTGCATCTTATCCTGAAATCGATTGTAGTCAGTGTTCCGAATCACAAGCTGAAGATCAATCTTGGCAAACTGTTTTCGCAGCCAATCAAAGTGTGCCTTATCATCGGGGCCGCTACTGCCTGGTGTATCAAAATATAAAATGAGTGGGGTGCCCGATTTTGCCTCTCTCCCTGCGGGATATCCAGCTTCCGCAAGAATCGTTTTTGCTTCTTGTATCGATTTGCGTTGCGGCTTTTCATTGACCCAATCATAAACCTCGGGGTTTATGCCGTTCCTGCCTTCTTGATATCCAAAGATTCCGGGCGGGATCGGCCCCTGCATTGCAACCCCGCGGCCATTTTGGAAGATCGCTATTGACTCTTCCTGATCGATAGCAATCGCAACGGCCTGTCTTAATTTGCGGGCAGAGTCGGAAAATCCTCCTACGATCGGGTCTAACATGTTAAATCCCAGATAGTAGGTTGTCGGCGACGTGCCGGTGATCAGCCGAATTCCTTTTTCTTTCATCTCGTCCGAAAGGTCAACATTCCCAGTAGCGCCTATTCGAATTGCCTGATCAAAACTGTCTGATCCAATCCCGGAGGCGTCATAATATCCTTGCAGAAACTTGTTCCAAACCGGAATATCCTCTTTTTCCAAGCTATAAATTGCCTTGTCAATAAAAGGCATCGGCAGTCCCGCGTTCGCAAGCAGTCCCGCTGGTTTATCTTCTTCCTCTCCATCTTTCGGATAATTTTCCCCATGGAAATTCGGGTTTTTAACCATCACCATCTGACGATTTGGGTTGTTCACCGTCAGCATATAAGGCCCGGTTCCAATCGGATACCAATCCAGCGTAATATTTTTATCGATCAGTCCCTTTTGAGAATAAAATAAATCGGCCTCCCACGGAATCGGGGCAAAAAACGGCATCGCTAGCCAGTAAAGAAACTGGGGATATTTGCCAACAATTTTTATCCGATAAGTATACCGATCCACCTCTTCCACGCCCGACAAAGGATATTTGCGAAGATCAAGAAAAGTGGATGGAGATTGTGCGGCCGCTTGTTTTAACGTTTCTGAAAGTTCCTTGAGTCCCACAATATACTCGCTCATAAAGCCTGCGATCGGAGAACTTAATTTAGGGTGCACAAGCCGTTTTATCTCATAGATGAAATCGTTCGCGGTCAGCTCACGGCTACTTGTTTCTTTAAAGTCTGCGAGTTGATTGATCTTATCAAGTTGTTCGCCGGTCATATTATGATAAATGTTAGAAAAAGCGGGGTGGGGTTGATATTGTATATGCGGCATGATTTTAATTTCGTAGAGACTGAAGGCGACCTCTTCTGCCGGGGCATTTTCTGGCAGAGGGTGATTGATCTTATCAAGATAGATGGGCTTTGGGACTGTTTCCGCCGCGAGCGGAATGAGGGTATATGGCCGTTTCAGGTAATGGTACTGAAATGGCGTCTCGTAAATTTGCGCCGTAAAAACGATTTCATTTGAGGAGTATGACAAAGCCGGATCAAGATGTTTGGGCCGTTCGCTAAACGAGCTATAAAGAATATTCTCGGTTGTTTCTTTTGCCGGGTAGGGATTATTAAGCGGGGTTTGTGTGCATCCCGCCACGAGTAAGAGCAGGGCAATGAGGAATAGATATTGATCTTTCATTTTATTTTTTCAATGATTTGAGTCTAGCAGGGGAATATAATAGAGTCAATTTAAACCCAAATTCCGCGATTGAATTTTGGAATTGGGATCACCCCACATTTTTATTAAAAGGAGTATAGTGGACCCCATGATCTTGGAGGATCAATTTCATAGATATCTCTGTCCGACTTCGGCCCGTCCAATTGGCCTACAAGTCGATCATGCCAGAGGTTCTTATATCTACACGAAGGACAAAAGGAAATATCTTGATTTTATTTCGGGAATCTCGGTTGCTTCCATTGGCCACACGCACCCTGCGGTTGTAAAAGCGATCTGTCAACAGGCCGAGCGGTATCTTCATGTCATGGTCTATGGGGAATATATTCAGGAGCCGCAGGTAAACTTAGCCGCAAAGTTATGCTCCCTCCTGCCGGATTCGCTTTCGTCTGTCTATTTTACCAATAGCGGAACGGAAGCGGTGGAAGGAGCATTAAAACTTTCCAAAAAGTTCACCGGCCGAAAACGGCTTATCGGATTTGAAAATAGCTATCACGGCGATAGCCACGGCTCTTTATCGGTGACGGGTCGAGACATTTATCGGAAACCGTTTTATCCACTTTTGCCGAATGTCTCCTTCCTTCCGTTTAACGTAACGAAATCGCTTATGAAGATTGATCAAACGGTCGCCGCAGTCATTACCGAACCGATCCAAGGGGAAGGGGGAATGATTATTCCAAGCAAGCTGTTTTTACAGGCCCTGCGTGCGCGTTGCCAGAAGGTCGGCGCCCTTCTCATTTTGGATGAGGCACAGACAGGGCTGGGACGAACAGGGAAGCGCTTTGCCTTTGAACATTTCAAAATCGTTCCAGATATTTTAGTTCTGGCAAAGTCGTTAGGGGGCGGGATGCCGCTGGGGGCATTTATAGGAAGCCCCGCTGTGATGAAGAGATTATCAACCAATCCCCCATTGTCGCATGTCACCACATTTGGAGGCCATCCGGTCTCTTGTGCCGCAGGATTAGCCAGCCTTAATATCGTGCTTAAAAAAAATCTTGTACAACGAGCAAAAAAGATGGGGGATACGCTTCGGAATGCGTTGATCGGATTGGCGCATCAATATCCCGTCATTCGCGAGGCGCGTGGGTTTGGATTGATGATCGGTCTTGAATTTTACGATCCGGAGCCGTGTATGCAATTTGTTCAAAAGGCGCGTGAACACGGCCTTCTTCTGGGATGGACCCTGCACACCAATCGTGTGGTTCGGATCGCTCCCCCCTTCACCTTGTCCAGTCAGGAATTAAAAGAGGGATTGGCTATTATGAGGCGGGTGCTAGGAAGTTTGTAAGGGTAAGGGGGCTCATTTTTTGGTTGTTTCCAAGATAAGATTTTCGGTGGACAGATTAAAAATGTCTTTCTGGGAATACTGTTTCGCTACATCCAGAATCTCAAGACCAATAAGCTTCCCGTTTTCATCAAAATCGAGGTTCATACCATCAGAAACTTCTTCGGTTCTCGCCACATATAGATCAATTCAATAAATTTGCAATATTTTGTTGCTCTAGGGGGGAAGATGTGTTAAATAAGTGTGAGTGGATGCGGCCAGATATTCGACATACGATATACGCGTGAGGGCCATGAGAGCGGTACTCATGGGGCAGCCC
>JACPZM010000069.1 GCA_016195485.1 Candidatus Troglogloeales bacterium
GCAATTGTTTTAGGCGCGCGCATTGGAAAGTACGGCAAGGATGGCACAGTGAATGCCATTCCAGGCCATAATATTCCGATGGCGATTGTGGGAACGTTTATTCTAGCATTTGGCTGGTTTGGTTTTAATCCCGGAAGCACCTTGGCTGGAACTGACCTTCGGATTAGCGTTATTGCCGTGAACACTATGCTGGCATCCGCTGCGGGCGCGTTTGCCGCGATGGTGTATATGTGGACGAAGTACGGAAAACCAGACCCCTCGATGATGGCTAACGGAATGTTAGCAGGGTTGGTGGCGATTACGGCCCCCTGTGCCTTTGTAAATTCGGTCTCTGCGGTTATTATCGGGGCAGTCGCCGGCGTGCTCGTTATTTTGTCTGTCTTTTTCATTGATAGCACCCTTAAGGTAGATGATCCGGTGGGGGCAATATCGGTTCATGGGGTTTGCGGAGCGTGGGGTGTTCTCTCTTTGGGACTCTTTGCCGATGGAAAATATGGCGACGGCTGGAATGGGGTTAAGGGGCCTGTTACTGGTCTTCTTTATGGGGACTCGGGACAGTTCTTGGCCCAGATCGTCAGTATTGTCGTAAATTTCCTTTTTGTTTTTATTGCATCCTACCTTTTCTTTAAACTTCTTGATCTCTTGGTTGGAAACCGAGTTTCCCCAGAGACTGAAATAGAAGGGCTTGATATCCCCGAAATGGGAGTGCTTGGGTACAATGAGGACAAACGCTAACCACCCCCCTACCCCTCCTTGTATAAGGAGGGGTATGATAACTTATAGAGAAGGAGCGCTATGAAAAAAATAGAAGCAATGATTAAACCGTTTAAGCTGGATGAGGTTCGAGAGGCGTTGGTTGCGATTGGCGTTTCTGGTATGACGGTCACAGAGGTAAAGGGTTTTGGCCGTCAAAAGGGACATAAAGAAACTTATCGAGGCGCCGAATATAAGGTAGAGTTTATCCCAAAGGTAAAGATTGATCTGGTTGTGCCAGATAGTTTGGCTGAAAAGGCAATTCAGACGATTCTTTCTAAATCAGCCACCGGCTCCATTGGCGATGGGAAGATATTTGTGTCTGCCGTTTCCGAGGCTATTCGCATCCGCACAGGGGAGACCGGAGAAGCCGCGCTGTAGAAAGTCTTAACGAAAATCCCTCTCTCCCTCCCAAAGGGAGAGGCACTCCGCCACTTACTGCCTGTGGTTCTCCCCTCGCTACGCGAGGGGAGAACCACAGATTCTGCTGATAAGCCTTTTTAACGAGCCTTTTAAAATCCCCATTTAAGAAAGGGGGATTCAGGGGGTTGTTTGCTCCTGCTTGGCAAAGTTAGAAAGAATCCGAAGTCCCATCGCCTGACTTTTTTCAGGATGAAACTGACAGGCAAAGATATTATCGCGGGCAATAACAGAGGTAAATGAGACGCCATATTCGGTTGTGGCTGCAATATCGCTTTTTTCATTAGGGATGCCGTAGTAAGAATGAACGAAATAGAAATGTTCGTTCTGGGAAATCCCAGAGAAAACGGGTGTTTCTTTTTCGATATGGATTTGATTCCAACCAATATGCGGGACTTTTACAGTATTGGGAAGGCGGACGACCTTTCCGGGCATAATATCCATGCCGGGGCAAGACCCAAATTCCTCTCCCGCCGTAAAGAGAATTTGAAGTCCCAGACAAATCCCAAGATAAGGTTTCCCACCCAAAATGGCTGCTCTGATCGGTTTTAAAAGATGCAGACGTTCCAGATTTTTCATACATTCTGAAAATGCCCCCACGCCTGGGACAACAAGATGCGTCGCGTTGGCAACCAGTTCAGGACTACTGCTGATGATTGCCGAATGTCCACCCTTCTCAAATCCCTTTTGAACGGACCGTAAATTTCCAGAACCGTAATCAACAATAACAATTTTCATGAGTAAAGATGGCTCACATCTTTCGCCTTAAATTCGTTCGTGTGACTCTTCTCTATCCCCATTCTGGATCCTCCTTATACCCATCCTGGTTGAAGGGATCTTTGCTGTCTAGTTTTTGGGGTCCACTATAGTTCTTGGGTAACGCAAGCCTCTTGCGAATCAGATGCGGATTATGTTAGCATCTCCCCTGTTTTTATACAATCAACTGTCCAAGTGAGGAGTGGGTTGCAGTCGGCGTTCCGGCCTTTGCCCGTCCGAACGTGGTCGGAACGCCGACTGCGAGGGCGTGGGAAGATTGAGAGCTTTGCTCCCAAGCCCCTACATCTAATGGCAAGGAGAAAACAGATGGCAAGGGTATGTAAATTATGTGGAAAGGGGCGCCAAGTGGGAAATCGGGTAAGTCATGCCCATAACAAATCAAAGCGTCTCTTTGAACCCAATCTACAAACAGTTCGCGCCCTTATTGGAAATGTCGTTAAAAGACTCCGCGTCTGCACCGCCTGCATCCGCGCAGGCCGGATTACAAAACCTGCTTCTTAAAAAGTATTAGGCCCATATCTCCCCCCCCTCCCCTTTGAAGGGGGGAAAAACTTAAAAAGTCGTATCCCTTTTCATTTTAAAGGGAGCGGTTCCGCCGCAGGCGCCGGTACGCTAGCAGGTTTCGGAAGCGGCCTTGATTCAGTAGTTTTGGTGTCGGTCACTGATGAGAGGACCGATCTGCTTTTCGTTAGAACCGAAAGCGATAACGAGGTAATCATATAAATCGCGGCAGCGCCAATGGTCAGTTTAGATAAGAATGGAGCGGCCCCCCGGCTTCCAAACATCGTTTGAGATGACCCGCCAAAAGTAGCCCCCACATCGGCTCCTTTACCGGCCTGAAGCAATACCACCCCCATCAAAATAAAACAGACTAGCAAATGAAAAATAACCACAACGATATACACAACGCCTCCTTATTTGTTTTATGTAGAAGCGGAGTAACCCCGCCTCTACGCCCCTATCCCTACCTGAACAATATTCATAAATGTTTCAGCAGATAGGGATGCGCCCCCCACAAGCATCCCATCTACATGCGGCTTTTTCATAAAGGCCGCAACATTTTCCACACTCACACTCCCCCCGTAAAGAATATCTATTACAGGGGCTCGCTGCTTAAAACCAATCTCTATCAGAGTCCGTGCAATCTTCTGATGTACCTGCTCTACCTCGAAAGGAGTAGGGGTTTTCCCTGTTCCAATCGCCCAAATCGGCTCGTACGCAATCATACAATGAGACGCACCGCCATCCATGCGACTCAACCCTTCTTTCACTTGACGTTGGATCACCTGAAGCGTTTTGCCTTCCAATCGCTCTTTAGCATTCTCTCCCACACAGAGGATAGGCGTTAGATTAGCCCCAAGCGCTGCCTGCACTTTATGGGTGATAGTAGAATCATTTTCGTTAAAATGGTTTCTGCGTTCAGAGTGGCCGATAATAACATATTGGCATCCCGCCTCGCAAAGCATTCTTCCTGAGACCTCGCCGGTATAAGGCCCTTCGGCCTCAAAGTAAAGATTCTGCGCCGCAAGACCTATCGGAAGAGACAACTCTTTTATTTTATTCCCTGCAGAGAACAATGCGGTATAAGGCGGAGCAAGAATGATTTCACAACTTAGTCGTGGGAGTTTGGATAACCATTGCTGACAGAGAGTTAGATAGGAGAGCGTCTCCGCAACCGTCTTGTTCATTTTCCAGTTGGCGACAAAACAGGGGAGCGACACGGTGCTACTCCTTGTCGGGCAATACGGAGAGGCCGGGCAGATCTTTTCCTTCGAGGAGTTGCAATGCCGCACCCCCGCCGGTTGAGATAAAAGAGATATTCTCTGACTCGCCGGCGCGATGCACTGCCTCGGCCGTTTCTCCTCCGCCGACAATTGTTAGGGCATAAGCATTCGCTACGACATGGGCAATCGCAAACGTGCCGCGAGAAAAGGCATCCATCTCAAAGACCCCCATCGGGCCGTTCCAGAGGATGGTCTTGGCATCGGATATCACCTGCCTGAAAAGATGCACCGAGGCGGGGCCGATATCCAACCCTAACCAGCCTTTTGGAATCTCCTGCACCGGCACCCGCTTCACTTCCACCGAAGGATCCATCTTAGGCGCGGCGACGCAATCGACTGGCAAATAGAACTTCACCCCGCGTGCAATAGCGTTTTCGCGCACATCCCTCGCAAAATCAAGCATGGAATCTTCCACAATGGAGTTCCCCACATCCACCCCGAAGGCCTTTAAAAAAGTGAACGCCATTCCGCCGCCGATAATAACCTTGTCAACTTTCTTCCCCAAATTCTCAATGACACCTATCTTTCCGGAGACCTTCTCCCCGCCTAATATGGCCACAAAGGGGCGCGCAGGATTTGCCATCCCTTTTACCAGATAGTTCATCTCCTTCTTCATCAAAAAACCGCAACCCAATATCTTTACAAAATTCGTAATGCCAGTGATAGAAGCATGGGAACGATGCACGGCGCCAAACGCATCGTTAATGTAGATATCCACGCCCAGATCCGCGAGAGCCCTGGCAAAAACAGGATCGTTTTGTTCCTCCCCAGAATGGAACCTTAGATTTTCCAACAGGAGAACATCTCCATCTTTGAGACATTCCACATTTTTTTGCGCCTGCGGGCCAACCGTTTCTTCTGAGAAGAAAATATCCTTTCCGAGGAATCGCTGTAATCGCTTGGCAACCGGCGCCAGTGAATAACGCGGGTCCACCCCATTGGGGCGATCTAAATGAGATGCCAAAATGACTTTCGCGCCTGCGTCAATGGCGTAGTTGATCGTCGGCAGGGTCTGGCGAATCCGCGTATCATCGGAAATATTATGGTCAGGATCCAGCGGGACATTAAAATCGGCTCGAATAAAAACCCGCTTCCCCTTTATAGGGATATCTTCAATGGTTACCTTATTGATTTGCACGAAGATTGATCCCAAAAATATATAAAATGAGGTCGCGAACGCGGCAGGCGTAACCCCATTCGTTGTCGTACCAGGCGATCACCTTGGCCATTTTATCTCCTATTACCTTTACGAGTGTTCCATCCACGATGGCAGAATGCGAATTTCCCTTGAGGTCAATCGAGACCATCGGCTCTTCCGTATATTGCATAATGCCCGACATCTCGCCCTGCGCGGCTTTCATCATCGCTTCACGAATCGCGACCTCTGTGACATCCGATTCACATTCAACTACAAGATCAATCATTGAAACATTGGGCGTTGGAACTCGAATTGCCATTCCGTCCATTAAACCTGCAAGTTCTGGTAGAACCTCAAATAACGCCTTTGCCGCGCCGGTCGTTGTCGGAATCATTGAAACCCCCGCGGCACGCGCCCTTCGGAGGTCTTTATGCGGCAGATCCAAAAGGCTTTGGTCGTTGGTATAAGAATGCACGGTGGTCATGAATCCTCGTTTTATCCGGAAGGAGGTTAACACCTTTGCCACAGGAGCGAGACAGTTGGTAGTGCAGGAAGCATTTGAAATAATATGATGTGTGTCCGGATGATACTGCGCTTGGTTGACACCGAGGATCAGCGTTACGTCGGAGTTTTTTGCCGGAGCAGAGATAATGACCTTCTGCGCCCCTGCCAAAAGATGCTTTTGGGCCGACGGTCGATCGGTAAACCTACCGGTGGATTCTACAACGACATCCACCGACATCTCTTTCCAGGGAAGCAGGGCTGGATCTTTCTCGCTGGTGATCCGAATCGAGTGGCCATTGACTATAAGCGTTGCTTCTTTTGTTTCAATCTGATATGGAGCGATTCCATGCACAGAATCGTACTTAAATAGATGCGCAATGGTCTTCGCATCGGTCAGATCGTTAATGGAAACAAATTGCAAATCAGGACAATCAAACGCAGCCCGAAGCAGGTTTCGACCGATTCGCCCAAATCCATTAATAGCTACTTTGACTGCCATATAGCATTACCTTTGTCATTTCGAACGAAGTGAGAAATCTTAAGATTTCTCCCGATGGTCGAAATGACAGAACAGTTCCTAAAGGTTTTCCGGTTCTTCATCGAGTTTAAAAAACTGCGCGGGCCGTGGGACATCAATCTTATATTTCTTAGGCTCCGTCCCTTTCACAAATACCTCCATTTTCCCGTTCTCTTCACTCGGCGGCATTAACAATCCGGTGGAGGGATCAATTTTGGCGTAGACCACATTTTCAGGCGTGGGGAAGGCCTCAGGCACAACTCCGGGGAGGATCTCTTTCATAAAATCGATCCAGATTGGCAATGCCGCGCTGCCCCCCGACTCCTTATCCCCCAGCGTTTGTTCTTCATCGAATCCAACCCAAACGCCGACGACTAGATTTGGGGTATACCCGATAAACCATGCGTCAATAAAGTTATTGGTTGTTCCTGTCTTCCCGGCGATGGGCCGATCAATAAAATTGGCCTTACTTGCAGTTCCCTTTTGAATGACATCAATCAGCATATTGGTTACGACATACGCAGTCTCCTCGGAGATTGCTTGCACGGGCACCACCTCCCTTTGCGCCAGAATTTTCTGCGTATGATCTTTGATGGAAACGTAAAAGGTGGGCCGTATCCGCAATCCGCGATTGGCAAAGACAGCATAGGCCGAAGTCAGTTCCAAAAGGGAGACCCCCGAAGAGCCAAGCGCCAAAGTAAGATCGTGCGTGAGTGGAGATCGGATTCCCAGTCGGGTCGCGAATTCTATGACAGGCGACACCCCTACCTGTTCCAATAAATTAATCGTGGCTAAATTACGCGAATAGGTTAACGCCTCTCGCAGTGAAATAGGCCCATAAAATTTGTTCGCATAATTCTCCGGCTTCCAGATCTTTCCCCCTCCCGCATTTTCGAAAATAACAGGGTTGTCCACCACAATAGATGCTGGCGTAAAACCGCGCTCAATGGCCGTGCCAAAGATAATTGGCTTGAAGGCCGACCCCGGTTGCCGGCGCGCCTGAAGGGCGCGATTAAATTCCGATCGCCTGAAATCGTATCCACCCACCATCGCCTTGACTGAACCTGTTTGGGGGTCCAAGACGACAACCGCCCCTTCCACCGGCGGTCCTGCTCCCCCTCTATGTCCTGATTTATTTCTATACCCTTGCCGTTTATCGAGATCCTCCAGCCCTTTTCGTAAGGCATTTTCCGCCGCTTGTTGCATCGTTATATTCAAGGGGGTATCGATATTCATCCCCCCTTTGTAAACTAAATCGGCCCCATACCGAGTGATGAGGTATTGGCGAAGATATTCATTGAAATAAGGGGCAATGTTCTCCTCTCCTATACTCTTTTCTTTGAAAACAAGTTTTTGTAGAACCGCGTGATCGTATTGTGTTTGTGTGATATAGCCTTCTTCTCGCATTCGTTTTAACACGACACGTTGTCGATTGATTCCAGCGTTTAAGTGTTCGTAAGGAGAATAGTTATTAGGCCCCTTGGGAAGACCGGCTAAAAAAGCGGCCTCTCCCAAATAAATCTCTTTTAGCTCTTTTCCAAAATAGGTTCTGGCCGCGACTGCCACCCCGTAAGCCCCCTCGCCAAAATAGATCTGATTTAAATAAAGCTCTAATATCTGGTCTTTCGTGAGGACAGACTCAATCCTTCGCGCCAGCAAAATTTCTTTAATCTTGCGTGAGAAGGTCTTCTCCGGGGTAAGAAAAAGGGCGCGTGTGATCTGCTGGGTAATGGTGCTCGCCCCTTGTCGCACCTCAAACCCTTCCAGATTTCTAAGAAACGCGCCAATAATACGGAAAGTGTCAAACCCCTTATGTTCATAAAACCGCGCGTCCTCAACTGCCAGAATGGCCTGAAACATTTCCGGCGGCATCTCGGCGAGTGGCACAAAAATGCGCTTTTCAGTATAAAACTGGCCAATGACGCGATGGTCGTCGGAGTAAACCCGCGTGGCTTGACTTGGCTCATAATGTTTCAGCTTGTTTAATTCTGGAAGGTCTTGGGAAAAGTAGTAAAGCACTCCTCCAGCCAATCCGCAAACGGCTATGCCCAGAGAAAGAATGGCTAGAAGAACGACTTTCCCCCACCGCTTCCAAGGGGCTTTATTAAGAGGTTTTTTTGTCATATCAACAATCGTCTTTACAGACCATCAATTCTAATGCGCCATTGCCAATACAACATTGGAACGGAAAGGACAGCGGCGCTCCTCGATGTGCGCCTCGTACTCTGCTCGAAAATGCTTTATTGTGGACAAAATGGGCGCGACCTCGGCATCTCCAAAGGCGCAGACTGTCATTCCCTCTATCTTATGAGACAACGATTCTAAGGCGTGCAAATCGTCTAACCGTCCCTCGCCTGCCTCAATCCGCTGCAGAATCTGCAAAAGCCACGCAGACCCTTCTCGACACGGCGTGCACTTGCCACACGATTCGTGATGGAAAAACTCAAGAAGATTCATCGCGGCCCAGACCATACAGGTATCTTCGTCCATCACGGTGACACCGCCCGATCCCAGCATCGATCCCGCCGCCGCGACCGATTCAAAATCCATCTTCACATCGAGTTGATCTGGCGTAAAAAACGCCGCCGACGCACCGCCGGGAATAATCGCTTTGAGTTGCTTATCACTTCGCATGCCGCCCGCATGTTCGTAAATCATTTCCCTGAAGGTAATCCCCAACGGCACTTCATAATTGCCGGGGCGCTTCACGGGGCCGCTCACCGAGAAAATTCGCGTGCCGGTGCTCTTTCCCGCCCCAATTGCCGCAAACCATTCCGACCCTCGGTTGATAATGTGCGGCACGTTCATCATGGTCTCGACATTATTCACCACCGTCGGCCTTTGATAAAGGCCATGCGTTGCGGGAAAGGGCGGTTTAGATCGCGGTTTGCCCCGCTTTCCCTCTATCGACTCAAGCAGCGCCGTCTCTTCACCGCAAATATAGGCCCCCGCGCCGCGATGCAGATAAATATCCAGACTAAACCCGGATGCAAGAATATTTTTTCCCAAAAAACCAGCGCGATAGGCCTCAGCAATTGCCTCGTTTAAAATTTTAGCGCCAGAGAAAAACTCTCCTCTAATATAAATATATGCCGTCTGCGCGCCAATCGCGAAACAGGCAATAGCAATTCCCTCGAGAATGGCATGGGGATCATTCTCAATTAATTGTCGATCTTTAAACGTCCCCGGTTCGGATTCATCCGCGTTGCAACAGAGGTACTTCGGCCCCGGATGATCTTTTGGAATAAAACTCCATTTTACACCGGTTGGAAAACCGGCCCCCCCACGACCCCGAAGACCCGACTTTTTAATCGTCTCAATCACATCTTGCGGCGACATTGCTTTTAATACTTTTTCTAACGCACTGTATCCACCGGCATGCCCGTAGTCGGTCAACGAGCCTGTATATCCCGGCCGTTCCATATTCTTAAGTAAAATCTTTTCGTATGTAGGCATTAGACCCTCATGATGACGGCAAAGTTACCCCTAACAGCGTCATGCCCTAGAAGACTGACCCTGTCACCCGCCGCACTCCCGCCATTATCGCTGGAATGGTTCGTAACTGTCAAATTCCCAAACTCAACCGCGGAATGAATATTATGAGAGCGGATCTTCTTTGCAGTCATTGTTATGATACAGCATATATTTTGATGTCTCGTGAATGCCTCGCAACAGATGCTCCATCTTGACCGCTTCCTGCGGCAATTTCGGAAGAAGGTCTTCCCGCGGGTTTTCCGTATCACGACGGTTCAAACGTTTATGAGACCCGTCGTCATTCATTAGAAAATAATAATTGTTCTCCAAAAGACCGATTTCTGATATGGTTCCGTGCGTGATGGTCAAGGCGGCCCGTTGCGAGTCAAGTTTTGAATCTAAAAGGTCTCTCCCCATCGTTGTATTTTTATAGCGGTTATTGGCCAGGCCCGCAAGGGTTGGCAGAATATCGGGATGACCGCCAATGGTTGAATAAACCTTCCCCTCTGGAATGAGTTTCGGTGCGTAGATCAGAAATGGGACATGAAATCCAGTGAGATTCAGATCGGTTTCCCATCTCGGCGTTAGGTCTCCTCGTCCCGCCGTCGTGCCATGATCTCCAAAAAAAACAAAAATGGTATTGTCAAAATAGCCTTCCTTCCGCGCCATTTCCATAAAAAGGCCGATACTATGGTCGATAAAACGAAACGCGTTAAACTCCTCGGCCGATGCAAATCCGTTTTTTTCCAACGTCGCGGCATCAGGGGACAGCGCCAAAAATCCGTGATTGTCCTCTGGAATGGTGTAAGGACGATGGTTGCCAGCAGTCTGTATGATCGCAAAAAAGGGCTGGTCGCGCTTCTGTTTCAAGACACGATTGGCCTCCTCAAAAAGAGCAAGATCAGAAATCCCCCAGACATCCACACGCGGCGATTGATAACTCCCCTCTTCATAGATCGAGAGATTATGAATATTATTGGAAAGCAGTCCTCGAATATTTCCCCAACTAGCGCTCCCGCCCAGAAAATACAACTTGTCATAATTCCTGAACGAATTGATAATCGTATGCTGACAGATAATCATTGGATTGCGCGTGGAGGTGTTATGCGTCTCTACATCTGGAATACCGGTCAAAGAGGTAAAGACCGCGCGGGCTGTTCCCCAATGCGGTGCATAAAAGTTATTAAAAAAAAGTCCCTTTTTGGCCAATTCATTAAAATGAGGCGTCGTATTTAAGACACTTCCATATAGACCTGTTTTATGATAAGAGAATGATTCGAGCTGTACCAGAACGATGTTAGGTGGTGGCCCGGCCACGGAGGTGCCTTTTATCGGGTCAATATCCCGCGTGTAGTTAAACGGTTTTCTATTTTTTTCAGCGACACCCAAGTAGGAAGCGATTTCATCGTAATAGTTCCGAACAATTTTTTCATCGTAAGGCTTCTTGTTGCCGGCCCGAAAGGTGTCTACAAGATAATGGACTGGGTTCAGGGCGATGGATGAGGCAAAACTATTTGTGCTATAGAAGGCATCGCTCCATCGAAGTGGATAATATGACATCTTTCCATAAAGCCCCAAGATGACAAGCAAGAGGGTGAGGGCGACCGTAACGATCTTCTGACTTCTATTCAGCAAAGAGGCATTCGCCTTGATCTCTTCCTGATACTTTTGTATAAGCCTTCCAATAATATAGTGATAGAGAGTGGTCATCGCCAGGAGTCCAAAAATTGCCCGCAGAATTGGGTAGGTCTCCCATAGCATCTTCAGGGATATCGCGGTATCTTCCAAAAGTGAGACGGCGGCTGCGTCAAGGCGAGTATGCAAATAAGCAAAATGACCGAAATCAAAAAGATAGACTAAAAAAATGAGCGCGGCCACAAGGGTGATAAACCCAGTCCAAAATTGTCTCCCAAAACGGGCATGGAACAGATGGATAGGGCGAATTGATGACAAGGCCATCACAGGAAGAAGCATTACCAGTGTCAGTCTTAGATCAAATTTGAATCCCAGATAAAAGGAATGAAGAAGAAGGGAAATCGGCACAGGATCTGCCGGATTTTTAAAGACAATCCAAAAGCAGAGCCGAAGCAACGAGAATGTGATGACAAAGAGAACGACAATCGTCGCTAAAAATCGGTTAAAGGGGGGAATTTTCGAGAGGACAGAATTTAATGAGACGATCTTTTTAAACCAAGGTAGCAACATCTTATTATCTTGCATTGTGCCAATAATCCATCAGCCTTCCTAAAACAGAGATAGAGGTGTGGGAAAGTAGCAAAGCCCCCTTGGCTATTGGGTTTCAGGCGAGTACAATGCTCGCCTGTCAGGTGAAACCAAAACAACCAAAGAGGCCGAGAGGAATGATACAACAAACGGTGTTAGGATGCAAACTGGAGAGAACGCCAAAGAACAGAGGCAGGAATGGGTGGCGCTTCTTTCCGGGTGTCCTGCACCCAATTTTTAGAACACCACTTGCTTCACCCAATCAGAAACGGCCATCAAGAGTTGATCTCTACCTCATTTCTGCTGGATGCCGCTTTCCATGAAATAAGATAAAACGACGCACCCATTGCACATATTAACTGTCTCATAATAGAAACAACATCCCCACTGTTGTCATTCCCGAGTGCCTCTATCGGGAATCTAGTTTTTAAACCATATCCCCGATAGAAACATTCGGGGATGACGATTAGGCGGAATGTAAATACTATTTTGAGACGGTTAATAAGTATCTTCCGTGCGAATGCTGTAATGGCGAAACCGAATGGCATCCCGCAACTGATCCAGTAATTTAGGTGGTGGAGATGCGTCCAATTTTGCCGTAATTAAAGACGTCATATTTCTCTCTTTATGTAAAACATTTTGATTTGATTGTAGAATATAAGTATTACAAAAACAAGTCGTAATAAAATACGGCGTATTTTGAATATAGGGTGTACTGGAATTGGGATCTCTTGCTTTTTCCAAGCGGGAAGTGGATGATGTTGCTGTGCACCTGTTTTTGGAAATGTGGCTGTGCTCGCTAATATTTGCGAGTGAGCTATTTTATTTGTAGCCTAAATGATTGAAACGCCGCCACCCGATGAAGTGCTGTTTGAAGTTTTAACCCCGCTTGGGTTTCGTGTTCGTGTCACGCGAGCGTACTGGGAGTTGATTATCACGATCAAGCATCCGGTGATGGTTGGACACGAACAAGACATGAAAGAAGTGCTCCAAAATCCAAGCGAAATTCGGCAGAGTCGAAGTGATCTTGACGTCTACTTATTCTATAAACCAGACGGGATTAAACGTTGGGTCTGTGCGGTGGCGAAGCAATTAGACGGCAACGGGTTTTTGATAACAGCGTACCCAACCGATGCCATAAAAGAAGGAGTGTTGGTATGGCCCAAGTAAAAGTGTTTTACGATGAAATAGGGAATACCCTTACGGTATGGTTTGGCAACCCACAGGATGAATATGTTGCGGAAGAGACAGGTGAAGAAGTCGTATTGATGAAAGACAAATCTGGAAAGGTTATCGGCTTTGAAAAGCTAAACTTTACGATTGCGAAACCCAAGCATTTACAAGTCGCGTTTGAAACTGTCGCCGCGTGAAACGCATGATTTTTTTTTGCGTCGTCTTATCGTTCTTACGACCCAGTAAATTCATCGGGTTGAGGAAATGTTTCCATACTGGCAGGACTTGCACCAGTAGGAACAAAACGCCAAATCCAGTTCCAAAGACGCTTGCGTTTATGAGCCACCGATGATTGCCGTATTTAAAGACGACATTCTTTTCTATTGATGTAAAACAGATTGATTTAATTATGGAATATGCGGATTATAAAAACGTACCGTAATAAAATACGGCGCATTGTGAAAATAGAGTTTATGTAATATGTTGTTTTTATTATATAAAATTATAACAATCCGAATAGCCGTATTTAAAGACGGCGTAATAAAAAATTTTTAAATAAGTTCTTGACAAAGGATAATAATTGGTTTTAAATAACGCGTGACCGTAACAAAAGGCGTTTTTTGGGCGGCCTAATATATGTTAGCGGGTTGCATCAAATGACCAACTCCCATTTCGATTCATCTGAAATCATTGCACCTCCGCCAACGTTGTATCTTGGGGCATATAGATCATTTCATTGATTAGGTTAAATAATCGAGTCTCTTAAAAAACTCTAAAAATGTAGTTTTGTCATTTCGACCGAAGGGAGAAATCCTTGTCTGTATTATGTAGAAAGATTCCTCACTTCGTTCGGAATGACACAAAATGTGACTTTTTCAAGATGCCCAAAAATTTAACATAATCAAGGCAACTATCTATACCTGCTTGGCTTCGTAATTCACGTAATTTCACCGCTGTCGCTTCTTTTGTCAGCTACCGCCCGCTGGGCAATTGGGGCAGTTCTTTTAATTGTAAGCGGCACCTTCGTGCGCTGGGCATTCGTTACAATGCGCCATGTTGGCACAAGCGCGAGCCCCTACAGGCCGTCCACATTCCTCACAGTCACAGGGCCTTTCCATCTTTCGCGCAACCCAATTTATGTTGCAATGACGGGTTTGTACATTGGCGCAGCCTTTTTGGTTAATTCGGTCTGGCCGTTACTGTTGCTTGCACCGCTGCTTTTCTTGATGCACTACGGTGTTATCGTCAGAGAAGAGCGTTATTTATTCGCAAAATTCGGTGAAGCATATGCAGCCTACAAATCGGAGGTGAGACGTTGGCTGTAATTCCGCTAACAAATCGTTCCAGCGGAC
>JACPZM010000070.1 GCA_016195485.1 Candidatus Troglogloeales bacterium
CCTCCAATAGCACCGAGCGATCCGATTCGAGCTTGGAAAATGTATGTTCCATAGAACCTCCTTTCTGAAAGTTATACTGCTATCAGAAAGGCAGGCAAAAAGCAAGCGTCCTCGCCTCCCTCACAATCTTGACGTACACCCTGGCTTGACACCCGTCTTGACAATCTATCAAAATAGGTTTACCCTGCTTGGGGCTTGTTATTGGTGAGGATCGGGCTCTGCCCGTCCGAACGTGGAGTGTGGGGGCATTTGGAACAAATGCGAGTAATGCCCCCGCATCACAATGAAACCAGATTGAATTGAGAAATGGCAAAAATTCTTATCATTGACGACAGCACCTTTGAGGCAAATCATGTCAAGACGTTGCTTGAACAGATGGGGCATGAAGTTCTATGGGCGGAAACAGGCAGTCGCGGGATAAAAATTATTAAGCTCGATCGGCCCAATCTCATCATTCTGGATCTGGTGCTGCCTGATATTTCCGGCATGGAAATCTGTCGATGGGTTAAGCAGGATATGAGAATGAAGAACACCCCAGTTATCATGCTGACAGCGCGCGGGGAGGTTCAAGAACGAGTGGAGGGGCTCACGGAAGGGGCGACCGATTACATTGCAAAACCGTTTGACGATGCGGAGCTCAGTTCCCGCGTCATAGCCGTTTTACGTGAAGTAGAATTACGGGATCGACTGGAACTCAAAAATATGGAGTACGAAGAACTCTTAAAACGGTTAGAAAAGATGTCGATTACAGACACCCTCACCGGCCTTTATAATCGACGGCATTTTGAGGATGTCGTGGTGGCCGAGTTTGAGCGTTTTAAAAGATACAACATCCCTTTCTCCTGCATGATGATTGATGTAGATAAGTTTAAAGATGTGAACGATCAGTGCGGTCATGACGTAGGGGACACGGTATTGAAGAATGTGGCCCACTTGATTCAGGGGCAGGTTCGCGGTGTTGATACCGCCGCCCGTTATGGCGGCGACGAGTTCGTTATCTTGCTGGCACAACTGCGCGGGGAGAGCGCGGAGAGGGTCGCCTTTCGAATGCTTTCAGCGGCAAATATGCAGAATTATCAAGAAGTAGATCCCAGATTAAGTAAGATAACCCTTTCTATTGGAATCGCCGGAGTCCCCGATGCAGACCTGAAAACAATTGACCAGTTGGTCAAATCGGCCGATCAGGCATTGTACAAGGCAAAAAACGGCGGAAGAAATTGTTACAAAATCGCCTCGGTAAAAGAGATCGGGGAAATTTCTTCTGCCACGTAGGGGGAAAACCTCCTCAACACTGTTCTCCTTAAAAATTACCCCTTCGTGGTCAAACTCCTTACTGCGCTATTGGTTGAGCCTTCATTGCCATCCTTCGCTACGACCTTCCAGAAGTAGGTCGTGTTAGGGCTTAATCCTGTGACTATAGAACTCACCTCATTCGGTGGAGGCGGTGGAGGCGGATCGCCTCCACAGGAAACCAGCAGCATACCACTCATCAGGAGTAACGCAACCAGGGCTATGATCCTTCTTCGTCCGGCAACCCCACCCATAAAAACCACTCCGATGAGCAAGAACCCGGCAGATGAGATACCCAAGTCTGCGTAAAGGATCCCCTTCCCGCGATCAATCAGGACAGTAGGCTTACTGACAAGCGTGCAGTCCTCCGCAGCGAAGGTTGAGTCACCGGCGCGAAGACAACGATCGTACGTAACCGTGTCGCCATCCGGATCAATGACCCTGCCCCATCGGAGAACAACAGTAGTGCCGATTCCTGTTTGACCATCATTGGGGGAGAGGAGTTCTGGAGCAGGGGGAGCATTATTCGGTGGAGGAGGTGGCGGTGGCAGAGGCGGGGGCGGATCGGTCTCGTCATCGTCTCCACTGTCGGCGCACCCCGGGTCCTTAGGGAAGTCAATCTTTCCATCGCCATCGTTGTCTATACCATCTGCACATTGCGCGAGCGGCGGCGGTGGGGGAGGAGGAGGTAGCGGATCGGTCTCGTCATCGTCTCCACTGTCGGCGCACCCCGGGTCCTTAGGGAAGTCAATCTTTCCATCGCCATCGTTGTCTATACCATCTGCACAGCAGAAGGTTGAAATTCTGTATTACGGCACTGTTTTCTACCACATTAACCGTCTGAATCTCGTCAGCATAACCCGTGTAGGAAGCGGTCAGGGTTTGGAGGCCTGCAGAGGAGAAAAGGATATAGAATCCATCGTCGAGTGCCGGATCGTCCGGTGTGGAAAAGGTCGCCGTCATGTTTCCTGATCCATCGTCTATGGTGGCCCCATTCAGCGGATTGCTGGTGTTGGCATCATAGACATTGCCAACAATAAGGCCACCGGAGATAAGTACAGACGTGCCAGCGTTGATAGACAGATTGTCCACCATCCAGCCGAAGAAGTCGTTGGATATGTCATCTACGGTGTCAAAGCGGAAGCGAATCAAAATGCTCTGCCCAAGGTAAGGTGATAAGTCGAACACCCTCTGATGCCAAAGACCTTCGGTATTGCCTTCGCCCAGCAAGGCCCACGACACACCGCCATCCGTAGAGATCTCAACATAACGATTATCAGAAGGGCAGTTACCCTCACACTCGGTCTGCTCATAGCTGAAGAAAGAGAGGGTAGCACTGCCTGTATCCGGCAAAAGAACAGGAACGTTCATGGTGAGCTCACCGCTGTTGGTGATTCCATTGTTGTAAGTGCATGTCCCATCTATGCCGTAGTATGCGCCGTTACTCGAACTGGGAAAGGGTGCCACTATTGATCCACAGACATCAGCCTCGTTTTCTGGATTCAAGAGGCCGCTCATGGTCCAATTGCCAAAACCGGTCTCAAAGTCTTCAAAATAAATGGAAGGAAGAGGAGCATATCCCGGCACGACACAGGTGGTTGCATCCACAGTCAGCGCAAAATCTTCTATGCTGCCACCAGCTGGGGGAGCGATAACACGCGGCACACTATTATAGCCGCAACTGACCGCGTTTACGGTAAAAGTGTAAGGTGTGTCCTGAAACAGGTCCACGGTATAGTGTCCTGTCACCGGATTTGTGAATATGGGACTGCCCAAATAATTCGTGATATCAATCCGAGCGTAGAGCGGCCAGCCATGGCCAGATCCGTCGGTCACCGTGCCTTGCACCGTCACGATTGGAAGCGACACAAGTGAGAAGTCCTGCACAGTCGTTCCACCATCCGTTACGGTGACCGCGGTAGCCGTTTTTGGGCCATAACCAAGCGCTGAAGTGGTCACGTCGTAGCTGCCCACGGGCAAAATCGAAAATTGATAGAACCCACTCGCATTGGTGAATGTGGTGGATGCCCCAGCCACGACCTGGGCGTTGCTGATGGGGAGCGTCGTCGCAACATCCGTCACCGTGCCCTGGAGCGTGCCGCTGGGACTTGTGATGCAAGAGAGAAACTTAAACGAACCGATCCGCGTCTGCCACCCGATATCGCTGGTACTGGCATAATATTCTTGCGTATACCAGAACGTGCAGTCATCAACAGGATCCACTGTCAACATGCTATAATCGCCCCAGCGTGCGGCGGAGTCGGTCTGCGAGCCGCCGCCGGCAATCAGCGTAGCCTCTCCCTGAGACAGGGTACCCAATGGATCGCCCTCTAATCGCCCGGTGTATCGAATGGATGGAAAGGTGTCGCCGCTGGAAACACTAAAGCCAAGCGCCATGTTGCCGTTGGCGTCCATGGCCGTGCTGCCCATCCAGCGGTGATCGCTATCCGGAGCGTATGTGCCTGCCTGGAAAACGAAGGGTGTGCCGCTGGGATCGCGTATTTCGTACCAGCGGATACCCGCATGATCCGTACCGTCCGCATCCACGGCGTGGTTCACAACCAGCGCCTCGTGGCTCCCGAAATTCCGGTAGGCCAGGCGGTACATCAATCGGTCAGAGATCGCATCCAGGCCCTGCGCGGTGCCTGGCTGCGGGATACAGTTAAAACTAAAATTGCACATATCCGCATCAAAGGGATAGCCATCTGCGGTTAGGTCAACGACCTCCGGGCCCGTAAAGGTTGCGTTGGCTATATTCGACCAATCCACATGAAACTTAAAGACCTGGAGCCGATCGCTGGGCCATCCCCATGCGTCATCGTCTACCTCTATGAAATAGTTGGGAGAGCCGGACGGAGGCGGGATTAGACCGTCGAGATCAGAGGGCAACATACCCATGAAATGCGGGTTGTCGCCAAAGAGGTCAAAATATATTATTTGTGATGGCAGACCGACCAGCATCTTGTCACGCTCGAAGGCCACCACACCTTGGCCCGCCCATGCGAATGTATTCCCGTCAAACTGGTTGACTGCCATGTAGTACCCATCTGGCCAAACCCCGAATTTGGGATAGTCATGCAGTTTGGTAGCGCTGATTAGGAAATCGTATCGGTACCAGGCTCCCGTGGGGTCTCCGGTCTGGGAGATGGCAATACACTGGTGAAAGCCGTCTGAAGCGAAAAGGGCAAACTGACTCATCAGCCATCGGTCCGCTAACTGATCGTAAAGCACGATTGGATCACCGTCGTTATTAGTGTCGCATGCACCGCCAAAGCCGCTCCACAAAGTGTTATTAGCGGCCGGACCGTACAAGAGATTGCCATTTTTATCCCAGATCGCGAAAGAGCGGTTCACCATCTGCACGTAGTGATTGGGGCCCACATCACCATTGGTATCGGGCGGCAGGACAAGGTCCACATTAGGGACGCCCTCAAAGTTCTGATCGGGCACGGGCATTTTGGTCTTGCCAAGCGTGTTCTGTAAAGCCAGGTCTAAACCCCCAGGCTGAGCGCCCTTCTTTCCGCCTTTTGCCCTGGGTAACGGTCGCAGTGGAATTTCACGAGGTCCACCTGGTCTTGGTGGGATGGGCTTAATGCCTCGTAGGATAGAGGAGAGATCATTTTTAATGGAACGGCCTGATGATGAGGGTTTTGATCTTGAAGGAGGGGTAGTCACAGCGCCATACAGATCCAGACTTGGTTGAAGCCAAGCTATTAAAACCAGCAGGATGAGATTAAATTTAAAACGACCCATACGACTATTCTTACTATACCCTCTGTACAGATGATCAGTAAAGTGGTCGGGTTTGTCAAACAGTTTTTTTGTATTTGATAAGTGGTTTCCCCTAATAGCTGTCACACGTGTTATAATGCGCCCGAGGAATTTATATGCCTGTTGTCTTGCGCCTCAAAGGTTACAAGTTTGATGAGGCGTATGGTGTTATTTGATCTATCCCCTAGTGCTGTGACACGGAAGTAGCGTGTTACAGGCAGGAACCTATATATAAATATGGAATATCGACCCCAGGAAATGGAGACGCGGTGGCAGGAGTACTGGAAGGCCAACCAAATTTTTCGCGTCAACCCTGATTCTTCTCAACCCAAGTATTATTGCCTTGAGATGTTCCCGTATCCTTCGGGTAAAATCCACATGGGCCATGTCCGGGTCTATTCCATCGGAGATTTGATCGCCCGTTTTAAAACCATGTGCGGCTTTGATCTTCTTCATCCAATGGGATGGGACGCGTTTGGTTTGCCTGCTGAAAATGCCGCGATTGAAAAAAATCTGCATCCTTCCTTGTGGACAACCCAGAATATTGCCTCTATGCGAGGACAGCTCGAAAAACTAGGGCTTTCGTACGACTGGGATCGGGAGGTGACGACCTGTTTGCCCGATTATTACCGCTGGAATCAGTGGCTATTCATTAAAATGTTTGAACGCGGACTCGCCTACCAAAAAGAAGGCTCCGTCAACTGGTGCCCTTCTTGTGAGACCGTTTTAGCCAATGAGCAAGTCGTCGAAGGCGAATGCTGGCGTTGTGCAAGGCTGGTCATTCAAAAACGGTTGACGCAATGGTTTTTGAAGATCACCGCATACGCTGAAGAACTTCTATCCAGCCTTACGACGCTTACCGGCTGGCCCGAACGGGTTCTGTTGATGCAAAAGAACTGGATTGGAAAAAGTAGCGGATTGGAACTCCGATTCCCCATTGTAGGCCGCGCAGAATCTCTGACCATTTTTACAACCCGTCCTGATACCCTTTTTGGCGTCACCTTTCTCTGCATCGCGCCTGAGCATCCGATGGTTCCCTTGCTGATTGAGGGAACGTCAGAACGTGAGGCTGTTTTGTCTTTTATCAAAAAGGCGCAAGGGCAGGATAAAACCGTTCGCACCTCGTTGACGTTAGAGAAGGAAGGGATTTTTACAGGGGCATACGGGCACCATCCGTTGACAGATGAAAAGATACCGATCTTTGTGGGCAATTTTGTATTGATGGAATATGGCACCGGTGTTATTATGGCCGTGCCAGCGCACGATCAACGCGATTTTGAATTTGCAACAAAATATAATTTGCCGATTCGTATTGTTATTGCTGGACCGACGGGCGTGCCAACAGGGGCATACGTTGATGAAGTTGGCGTTCTAGTAGACTCGGGCAGATTTACAGGGCTTGCAGTACAGGAGGGTCAAAAGGCGATCTGTAAATTCGTTGAAAAGAAGGGGGTAGGACAGGAAAAAATTTACTACCGTCTCAGGGATTGGGGGATCTCCCGGCAACGGTATTGGGGCACCCCTATTCCAATCCTCTACTGCAAACAATGCGGCATTGTCCCGGTCCCGCTTTCCGACCTTCCCGTACTGCTTCCAGAGGATATACCCTTTACTGGAAAAGGGGGATCCCCACTATCGCAATCCCCTTTGTTTGCAAACGTGGTCTGTCCCAAGTGTCATCTTGCGGCCTCGCGCGAGACCGACACAATGGACACCTTCTTTGACTCTTCATGGTACTTCTTGCGATATCTCTCCCCGCATGAAACAAAGGCTCCTTTTGATTCACCGTCCGCGGCCAGATGGCTTCCGGTGGATCAGTATATTGGCGGTGTTGAACATGCCATTTTGCATCTGCTTTACGCGCGATTTTTTACAAAGGTGATCTGTGATCTAGGACTCACAAACATTCGAGAGCCGTTTTCAAATCTACTAACACAGGGGATGGTGATTAAAGACAATGCAAAGATGTCGAAATCAAAAGGGAACGTCGTCAACCCCGATGTTTTAATTGATCAGTATGGCGCAGACACCGTTCGACTCTTTTCACTTTTTGCCGCCCCCCCTGAAAAAGATTTAGTCTGGAGTGATGACGGCGTGCAAGGGGCATTTCGTTTTCTAACACGGGTCCATCGGATGGTCAGCCGCTACGGCGGCAGTGAAATGATCGTTCCCGTTGGGGGCGCTGATACATTAGGCGTCGGCACACCAATTTACAGGATGACACAGCGCACGATCAAACGGGTTACAGAAGATATCGAAAAGTTTTCTTTTAACACGGCGATTGCCGCGTTAATGGAGTTTTACAATTTCCTCTCACATGAGATGGAACATCCGCAAACGGCAGTTCCATTTTATAAAGAGACCGTGCGAGGGGCGATGGATCATCTGGTTCTTCTCCTCTCTCCTTTTGCGCCTCACTTGGGGGAGTCGCTATGGGAAATGCTGGGACACCCCCCTTCAATCAGCCAAGTTGCATGGCCATCTTACGATCCTGCATGGGTGGAAGATGAGACGGTGGAAGTGGTTGTTCAAATCAACGGAAGGATAAAGGCCAAATTCAATGCACAAGCCGCGACCCCCGATGAAGTTCTTCAAAAAAGGGCGTTTGACGAGCCAAAAATTATTGCGGCCATTGCAGGCAGGCCCATCAAGAAAATCTTTGTGATAAAGGGAAGGTTAATCAATATTGTTTTATAGCCGCATCACTTTTTTTCTTCTCTCTCTTTTTCTGATCGAATGTAGTGGCATTCCTTCTTCTAAATCAGTAAATACCATTGCGATGGTCGTCTTTGAAAACGCGACAGAGGAACCGCTATTAGAAAGGCAGGTCGCTGCGATGTTTAAGGAGGTCTTTGTCCGGCGCGGTGTTTTAGTGATTTCCGATTCGCGCGAGGCTGATTTTATACTCTCCGGGAAGATCGATCATTTTGAACAGAGTTTTTTGTCGCTGAACCTGCATGGGCAGGCAAGCGAGTCTCGTGTAACCATTGGCTTGGAATATACAGTGAGCGGAAAAGGATTAGCAGACCCGCTTTCAAAGACTCATTTGAATGCTTCTGCAGATTATTTTAACAGCGCAGACCCAACTGCCGATAGGACAGCCCAAGACCGTGCCATACGGGAGGCGTCCTTACGCCTTGCGGAAAAAGTGGCCAGTTCCATTATAATCTTACAGCAAGTTGAACGCCATGCGGGGAGGGGACTCTACCGATCTTAAGTAACCCATTAAAATATCCCTCCGGGCTACAATTCCGATTAAGACTCCTTTTCTGTCAACGACGGGGACACGGATAAGATGCTTTGACTGAAGAATCGCTATAATCTCTTTGGCAGACATCTCCTCCGGAACGGCTATAGGATCTTTCGTCATGATTTCTTTAGCGGTAACCTTGCCCAAATCCTTTCCCGATTGGATCGCATTTAAGATATCATATTCACTGACAATCCCCACAACGATGTCTCCCTCTTTTGCAATGGGAACCGATCCAAACCCGCCCATTGTTATGGCGGAAAGCAGATCGACTACCGGGGCATCCTCCGAAAAATAGTAGACCTCCGACTGCATCACATGGCCCGCAGTCATTTTTGTAAAATCCTCTCCACCCAACATAAAATCAACGCGTCTCGTCATTAGAATCTCCTTTATTATGAGGGCAGACACACAGGTCTGCCCCTACAGGTCAATTGCGATATTGCAAAAACGAATCGTGACTTGCCACCTTTGGCAGGTATTGTCTCGGAATCGCTTCTACCTTCAGGTCCCGAAGCGACATGACAAATACAGTCAGCGCAGTCGCTTCATCATCGGTCAGCCCCCAGTTCGGCATGATCGTGGGCGGAATCCTGTCTTTGGGATTCGCCGCATTCATCGTTCCCGGAACAATCTTTTGCGGATCTTTGAAATGCTCAAACTCCCATGCACGCATTGTATGCTCTTTGGATACCACCTTTGAAAAATCATGCACAAGATAAAATGCCAGCTCCGTCTTGCTCCCAACCGATGAAAGCTCCGGCGCCAATGTTGCGACCGTGCCAAGTTGCCGAATCGTATGACACGCCCCGCAACCTAGCTCCCGTGCCAATGAAATCCCTTTCATTAATTCCGGAACTTCCGGCCAATATACCGTTTCAGAGTAAAGATCGTAATGGCATTTTGTGCAGGAGCCTTGCACTGTGGGGGCAGTCCGAAGCTGCCGATCCAGATGGTGGACAACACCATGCGTTTTTTCTACGGTGACCGCTTGGCCATCCCCTTCGTGACAAATGGTACAGCCGACCTTTTCAAAGGGATGTTTTGACATGTACCCAGTCAGGTTCGGATGCGTCTTATACGGTTGAGGTTCATTCGCAAATGCGGGATTCCCAATACCGGCATGACAGGTTGTGCATCGGTCGGCACGATTCAAGGCGTTATTCCATATTTGCTCTACATGCAATGGCTTTTTTGCAATAGTTGGATCGTTCACAACCTTCGCTAGTTTTTCGTTATAAGTAACTTGATAGTCCTTCCATTCTGCCTTTACATCCCGGTAAGCAAATACACCGATCATAAAGAGGACGAGAAAACTTAAGATTGCAAACAAAAAGTGCTTTAACATGCCGCTTTAGACCATCCCCACCGTACGGGCGAAAAATCTTTCGCCCCTACCTCTTAAATCCCCTACTTCTTTATTTTTTCGTTCTTAAACGATTTCTCCAGCCAGACCGCAATCCCAACAAAACCAACTGTGAGAAGCGCCGTTCCTACAATCAAAAAGAGCGTAATTCCTAATCGGTATGGATAACCCCAAATATCACTCATAAAGCCCATCCCCACCCCAACCCTCCCCTTGAAGGGGAGGGAAACATTTGTTTAAATTTTAAACCACGGGGTGACTAACAAATACTTGATATTAAAAATCAGCCGTAAAAACATTTTAAGCGGCACGCCGCACATTGAAAGGAAGAAAAACATCACCAAATTGTATCGAATCATTCCAAGTTGATTGAAAAAATTTCGAAGCAATAAAAATGGAATCGTAAAACCAACTGCGTAATAACCCAGAAAAAGAAGCACCGTAATGATATTAGACACAGTGGGGGCATACCGGCCTAGCGTCATAACGGGGTCTGCCGAAAGACCAAACATATTCTGAATGATAAGTTCCAGATCGACTAGCTTCACAGCGGTAACAGACATGTGGATAGACGAGTCACTCCAAGGCCAATACCATGACCAATCTAATCCTCGAAACCAGACGCCAATGACAATAAGAATATACCAGAGCGCTAAACCAAACGTGAATCCGAGGACGGAAAACTTGCGCTCCGAGAAGGTATAATACCCCTTCCCGTTTGGATTGGGATCAACATAAGGAATAACAATGAGGCCAACGATAATCATGCTGGGAAGAACCACGCCAGCCAGCCATGGATCAAAGTAAACCAGCAATTCCTGAAGACCCAGGAAGTACCAAGGGGCCTTTGTGGGATTGGGCGTCGTATCCGCACTCGCTAACTCCTCCAGAGGGGCAGGGGAAACAAGGGAAAGGAATAAAAGGACAGCCGTCGCCAATAATATCGAGATCAGTTCGATGTAAACGAGATTGGGCCAGACCAGCGCCGTATCTTCAGGAGAACGGGTTTCTGCGGCAGTCTTTTTAATGAGCGCTGAAATCTCCATTTATAATGGTCCCGAGAATCCGTCCTTTCTAATCCGCCAAAAGTGAACGGCCATTAAAACCGCTGAGACCAGTGGCAAACCCAGACAGTGCAAAACATAAAAACGGAGAAGCGCCGATTGCCCCACAACGGTTCCGCCTAAAAGGACAAATCGAACATCGTTGGCGGGTGTCATTCCAATCTCCTGTCCAAAAGGCCCCGCATTTCCCAGCAACGGGGTTGCCTCTGCCATCTTGCTTCCAACCGTAACAGCCCAGAGGGCCAATTGATCCCACGGGAGCAGGTAACCCGTCCAACTCAACACCAATGTCAGCACCAGCAAGAGCACACCGACAACCCAGTTAAATTCTCTGGGTGGTTTGTAAGAGCCGGTTAAAAATACGCGTGTCATATGCATCCAAACCGATAAGACCATTGCATGGGCCGCCCACCGATGCATATTTCTAAAGAGGGAGCCAAAATAAATAACCGTTCCCAAATCCTTGATATCGTTATAGGCGCGCCGCGTATCCGGGACGTAATAGAACATCAGGAAAACCCCTGTTATCGCAAGCATGATAAAAAAGAAGAAGGTGAGACCCCCAAGACACCAGGTGAATCTAATTTTAAGCGCCCCGCGCCGGACACGAACGGGATGCAGATGTAAAATAACATTGCTGAACATCACTAAGGCGCGATTCGCATCTGTCGTCGGAAACCCATGTCGAAAGACCGATCGATAAACTTGATTATCGGTAATCAGTTTAACAATCTTTGCAATAATCTCTTTCATTATTCCTCTTTTTTTATATCAGCACATCAACATGCGCATAGGATGAAGCGTACGATTAAAAGGATTAAATACGAGACCCAGAATTTCCAATGTGACGACACCCAATAATGCTTCATCGCTCTCTTCACCCAAGATCACCGGCGAGTGAGCCTCTCCTTGTGGGAAAATAATAAAAGCTTCTGACACCGATCTCTCAATCGTAGTGCCGTCCGCAAGAGTAAAGGATAGCTTTCGTTTAGGTTTTAATTCAATAGTTTCCCACACCGATTTTGGCAGAAGGGAGTAGGTTGCCCCACTGTCCACAAGAAATCTCACATTTTCCTGTTTATCCGAGAGTCCTTTCACGCGGCCTTCAACATAAGTAACACCCATGACTTTATCCTTCTCTAATTATATCTTCAAGAAAAATGGGGAGACTTCTCTACTAGACTCTTCGACAACAAGCCCCTCTGCCGTCCCTTTTGGATCTGGGTCCTGACGCTGATTAAAATTTACAACGATCTGCCCATCTACGGCATCCAGCGAAACACCTGATCGCCACAGCGTCCGTGGCGCGGGGCCGCCCCGCACATTTCCCTGCATATCATAAATAGAGCCGTGACAAGGGCACCGAAACCGTTGCTGATCTGGAAACCAGTTCGGGGTACACCCCAGATGCCGACAGATCCCGACCAAGACATAAATTCCGCGTTCATTGCGAACCACCCAAACCTGACGCTCTTTCATCAGACGAGTATCCACACCAACCCCATAATCAGAAGGCTGCCCGATTTTAAAGATAGATGAAGGCTCATACAGTACATTAGGAACCAAATACTTAAGCGTGCCTACGCCTACCCCGCCAAGGGATGCCGCAATCCCGCCCCAGCCCGCACATTGGCCGACAAGGGTTAGGAATTTCCTGCGACTTAATTCTTGTTCTGTTGGTTTTTTATCCTCTGCCATTTCTTTCCTACTTCTTACCTATTCGGCTGCGGGGCGCTTTACGCTCCTTCTTATACTGTGTTCTCCTTTTCATAACAGAGACGTAAATTGCCACGCAAAGCAACAGCAGGCCCCCCACTGGCAACCAGTAAACTAACGGGGTCTTTTTCCCCGGCGCTCCAAAATCAACCTGACTCTTCCGATCTGCAAATTTATCCTCCTGGTCAAACGCCGTAACAATACGTTTAACCTCCGACCCGGCGGTGACGACCATCTCATCTCCTAAATTCGCATTGTGCAGATGAAACAAACTCTCGTAATACCCAGACGAATTCGTCTTCGTCTGCTGCTTTACCCCTCCTTTATGCTCAATCGTCACGACAACTCCCGGTTTTGCAACCCCTTGACCATCCCTCACATAACCCAATACGGTATAGCGATGATCCATCTCATGCATCGCAAAAACAGAACCCGCTAAACCGATATAGATAAGTAAAGATAGGAGCGCTTTCATTCACTGGATTTACGTTCCTCCGCCCTTTCCCTCTGGAGGCCCTTCTGGAGCGGCTTTTAATGTTTTCAAATAGAGTGTTATTGCCAGTGCATCCTGATCGCGCAATTGGAAATTGGGCATCTTTGTGCCCGGCTTAATCGACTGCGGATTTTTAATCCAGTTAAAAATATAAGACTCCCTTAATCGGAATCCGGCGCGGGATAAAGAAGGCCCAACCTTCCCGCCAACACCACCAACAGAATGACAGCCAGTACAGCCAAATTTTTTCTCAAAGAGACGTTCACCTGTCTGAACCAATTTTGCTCTTACAACTTCTGGATCCACCGGCTGACCATCCTCACCCACCTCCGCTGGAATCTCGATTGTCTTTTTTCGAGAGGAGGGAAATTTGGGACGTTCTAGTTTTGTTTCTTTCGGAACAACGACCTTTGGGGCACTGTTCTTATGAAGAGTCCGCATATAGGCCACCAACGACCATATTTCTTTTTCAGACAGAACCCCGCCCCAGGGAGGCATAAAAGAGGACTTACCAATAGCCCTTCCCCCCTTGGAAACCGCTTCGAATATCTCTTCGTTGGTACGGCCTGCCATGTAAGGCTCGCCGCCATCGGTATGATCTCTCGGCTTTGGATCTAAATTAACGGCGTTAAAACCATCTCCATGCCCGCTCGTTCCATGACAATGGGTACAGTAGTAGCCATATACTGCTTTTCCTTCAGAGACCAATGGGTCTTTAAAAAGAACGGATGAAACTGCTCCGCCTACGACAACAACCCCTGCAATAACGCCAAGAACTAGACCTTTATTCATACCTTTTTAGACCTTACTTTTTTAATAACAAAAAACTCTAATCCTATGACTAAAATGATCATCCCAAGCGTATAAGCATAAGCCTCTTTTGGAACCTCTTTTTCAATCACCATAAAGTACCATGACGAGATGGACATCTGCGTCCCCACCTCTCCGTTATTTCCATCCCAAGCATGGAACGCAATCGGAATCGCCTTGCCCGGCTCGATATTGGTTATACTCGTCGGGTCTTCAGAGACGAGAGGTCTCTTCAGGACGGCCTTCCACTGACCATCCTTAAAAACCCCTTTTCCCATTACATTTTGTATTTTAGTTGGGACCGGAGGCTTCTTATGTCCCTTTGAAATCAACATCTCAACAGGTGTTTTTACTGATGGGTCTTCATTTAAATCAGCCTTCCAGTACCAAAGATTAACCGGCTTATCTTGGGAACCTGCCACAAAGTGAGGCAACTCTGGGCTGTCCGGAATCTTCACCGCCATTTGAACAGCAACGGCATCACGGTATCCTGTGGGACGATTTTCCGATGGATATAAAACAGGATAAGTCGTATATCCCTCGGTGCCGGGAACGGGCGGAGGAGGCGGTTCGGCATGTGTCGTATTGGCCCTGCGATCATCCCATACCAGCAAAAATGCGACTTCTTTTGAATTGTAAACCGCCTTAACCGTCATGAGATCAATCTGCGGTGTTTGAAGGCGCGGAGGAACAGTGACCTGCCCGCTCATTGGAATATCCGCATAATCAACACTATTCCAAAGCGGATCATTTGGATCGAGGGAGATCGTACCAGAAATCTTCTTCGGCTTAATGTCAGACTGTACTGGCTTTAATTCCTTTTGAATCGATCTCACAAAGTGGGCAATATCCCACCGCTCCGCATCGGTTAACTGGGTCGCAAAGGAAGGCATCCCACTCGCAAAGATACCGGTAGTCATACGGGTATAAATATCTTTTGGATCACGTCCGCCCTTAAACTGCCACGACTTCGTAAAGTTTCTTGGAAGCTGTGGGTTCCCCCAGATATCACGCATGGTCGTTGCGATAGGGCCATCCCCTTTTCCGCCATTCCCATGACAAACAAAACAGCCGGCCTTGCCATGAAACAGGTCATCCCCCTTTTTGATTGACTCTGGCGTCATAGGCGGCTCTGCCCCAATGACAATCGGCGCGGGTCGTTTTGAAGGGTCTTTTCGGTCTTCCGGGAAAAATGTCTGTTGTTCATAGAAAATCACCTGCCAACGTTCATCTTCTGAAAGCAAGGTTTTCCATGACGGCATGGCCGTTCCGGGAATACCCCGCGTTACAATTCGGAAATGATCCTCATCGGTCGGTGGCGCGTCTAGCAGTGTTGTCTTTATCTTAAAAATACCCCGCGTAAAATCCCTCGGTCTTGGGTCTAGGTATACCGCCGCAGGCCCATCGCTAGACCCTTTTACACCATGACAAGGAAGACATCTCTTTTGATAGATTTTCTCTCCCGCCTTGATATTCTCTAGGCTCCGCTCAATCTTTTTTGTGGGGGGTGCTTCCTCTACGAAGGGAAGCGATTCTTGCGCCAAAACCACTGATGAAAGATAAAATAACGGCAAAAGCAACAACAAACTGGCTCGTTTAATAAATAGACTCGCGCTCAAGGCAATACTCCTTACATTATTCATGATGTTTTTCAGGCATACGCGGGGTTACGCCTGCGATATCGTAATCAGCAAGAATAATTTTCCACATATTTTCTTCTGGAATCTCCCCTCTCCATGAAGGCATCGCGGAATCCCACGGGGTTGACTCTGCTGGCAGACCAAACGCCCCCTCATTGATACGCCAGAAGACATACGGCTCAACGACGGTCGGAATCGTTCCCGGATCGGTGAAATCAGCGGGACGAAGCCGAAAGCCCCAAGCCATAGGGCCATTGCTATTGGCGCGCGATCCATGGCACGGACGGCAATTGATCTGAAATAACCCTCGTCCCTCTGCAAGCACCTGTTCGGCAAAGACCTCTTTCACTTTGGCCAACTCCATATTGCCAAGGCCTTTCTCTTCTGCAAATTTTTTCAAACGGGCATCATCAGGATTCCGAAAAGGGTTTTCCAACTTTTCAAATTTTCCGGGCAATGTGGGATGTTGCACCCGAATACTGGTTAAATATTGAACAGCGGGCGCGGCCTTTGAAAAGGTGACCCAGCCAATTAAGAGCGGGAACGCGACCAAAACAGCCATACGAATGATGGCAATAATCCCTCCCTGCCCTCCCCCGATAAAAGTAATAACCGGGGCCATAAAGGCATCCATCTTTCTTTCAGAGGTGGTCACAAAAAGCCCAACACCCAGAAGGGCTAAAGCCGTATATATAAACATGAGTGTTCGAGGAAGCGGAAGCGGCCTTGTCCTTCCTACAATCCACATCGATATCACAGGGGCCGCAAATTTAAAAACAAGATAGACCACTAAAACAGCAAGCGCACACCCCCAGAAAATAGGGAACTCTTTTTTTGGCGATTCATTCATAATTTATTCTCAAATTGTAGGGGCGGTTCGCGAACCGCCCCTACGTCACCCACCAATACCCCCTACGTCAACGTCAATAAATACGCGAGCAGATCGTGAAACTGCTCCATTGTTAATACTTCCCTGAAGTTTCCGGGCATGGTAGAGATTTTCTGCACATCTATGCTCGTGATATTCGACTTTGGAATTTTTACAATCTCACCCGTATCAATCATCATATCAACAGATGTTGCATCTTCCCCTTTTTTAATACCCGTGATATAT
>JACPZM010000078.1 GCA_016195485.1 Candidatus Troglogloeales bacterium
TACTGGCGTCACGCCAATGACGAAGCAGAACATGCCAGATACGATAGCGTTTGCAAACAGCTTTTCAAGTTTATGATCGCTCATCCGAGCTAATTTTACCCACAGATTATTCAAACGAGCCCAAAATCCCTGTGAAATCTTCGCTCGTGTACTGGCTCCCTTGATCCGTATTAAAAATCTCAGCGCGGCCATATCGCTTCAACTCCTCCTTGTCATCTTTGTTCTCACTAAAAACAACAGAAGCCTTCTCCAAAAATTCATTCTTCCAATTCCTGATCTGATTCGGGTGAACATTAAATTCACTCCCCAATTCAGCAAACGTCTTTAATGCTTTGATGACCTCAAGTACAACACGCGTTTTAAAACTGGCATCGTGATTCCTTCTTGTCTTCTTTTTCATCGTGGACTCCTTCTTTGGTTTATGACCCATTGAATCCACTTATCTTATTCCATTTAGTTGTTCGAATTTACCAGACCATTATAGTTGTCACAATTAAGGTTCGAATAAATACGCAAACTGCCTTGGAAGGGTTTCTCCTAATCCTTTGAGGGAAACGGTAAATAAAAATTCGTTGCGATTTAAAAGATCCTGATAGGCCATGGCAACTAACCAGCATTGTCGTTCGTACAATAATCCGTAATGAATTTCAGCAAAGCGGTCTGTATCGGTATCATAAAAGGCTTCCGTGGCAAACGTCAGTCTGTCAGAAAGTTTCGCCCGAAGATGCCCCGTGATAAACGCAACACGCGGCGCGGTCTGATGATCGCCTAAATAAATCGGATTCAATAAATCCCCTTTTTGAGGGAGAAGTCCTCCCTGCGTATAGCGCTGCCCTACTAAGAGTGTCAGTTTTTCCCTATTGCCAACACGAAGATCCGTGTTGACGGCCGTTACATGTTGACTCTGCCAATGATAAAACAGATCGGTGTTAAAAGAAAAGAATGGAGAAGGCGTTATCGACCATTCCGTTCTCACATCGGATAAACGATCCGAAGAAGAGGGGGTCAGGTCTATATTATATGTTTCTGTAAAGCGGATTGATGTTGATACAGAGCGGGGATTTAGTGAAAGTGTCATTGAACGCCGGTTGTGAACCTGGTCAATCTCATCTGCTTGAGGGATGTTCGATTGATCGTCCGCATTGATTTCTTCGTAGGTCAGTTTTTTTGAAAAATGAACAGGGGATTTCCAAATTGTTCCAGTGGATTCGCTGTCTACGTCAATGCCGATTCCAGTGATGTTCCTGCGAAGTAAACGATTTGATAGGAGTGTGCGGCTATAAGTTATTCCATGAAATTTTACCCACGGGGTTGCGCCGATGCCAGATACAACGCGAAGTGGAAGTGATACTGCGGGAGAGAGGTCGATTCGTTCCCAGTCAAAATCGGTCTTACGATCAAAACGGGTGTAAGTGGTATGGAGATCCAAAAAGACGGGGCCGATCTTATGCCCGATAAGACTCCATCCGGCTTCAGGCAAGCGTTGCAGGAGGGTTGCTCTGTTATCTGTGCGGGTCAAGTCTTGTGTGTAACGCGCCAGAAGGTATCCAAATGATTCATCCCCTCTGTAAGTCAGGGCGGCGTTTGATTCGAGTTTTTGCAAGGCGCGCTCTGAAGTAAAATCTGATAATTCCGTATAATAGTCTTCTGCACTGACATAACGCGCAGAAAGATTAAACCCAATGCGGTCGGAAAACCGCTGTTGATGGCGATAGCGGATGGCAACAGGGTTTGCGGTGGCTGTGCCGCTTGAACTTTTTTCTATATCGTGGAAGCGTTCCACTTGTAGTGCTCCGCTTGTCTCTGTGGAGAGGGCGTACCGATACTCGATCCCACTGCCTACCCCCTTCTTGTCGCGATAATCAAGTGAAAATGTCGCATCCTGATTTTGCGAGAATGCCCAAAAGAAATCCTGATTGTATCGAAGACCCTGTGTGGAGCTCCCCCCGATATGAGGAATTAAAAACCCGGTCTGGCGTGTTGTTTTGACCGGATAGATAAAATAAGGGAGATAAATAATTGGGGTTTTATCGGCATAAAAAAAGACATCTTTCGCAGTAAGATAGGTTCCGAGTGTCAACCGAATGCTCGCGGCTTTTATATGCCAATCGGGGTCTTCCGGGCAGTCGCACGCGGTAAAGAATGCCTCATGCAACGTTATCTTACCCAATCCCAAACGCTCAATCTTTCTTCCGGTCAGGGTATAGTTCGCAGACTCCAGAAAGAGCCGTCCATCCAGTAGCACTCCCTTGTCGGTTAAGAAATCATATTCAATTTCTTTGGCAAAAAGCGTATTTCAATTTTCTGTAAAGACGATACCCCCAACGCCCTTCAACTGTTTTGCCTGGCCGTGAAACCAAAGACTCCTCGCTCGTAACTGTATCGGGCCTCGCGTGAGTATGGCATCTCCTTCCGCGAAATAACTGTCTTCTTCTTGCCGATATTCCAGCGATTCCGAAGTTAGATTGATTTCCTCGTCGGCCCATGCGGCAGAATAAATCGCAAGAAAGCAAAGTCCCAAAAATGTGCAGCGCCGTATGATTTTCTCATCCTCGAATCGGTGAAAGTGGAACTCCCTTAAAATAGGCCAACGCCTCTGCGACGGTATAGAGGGAGCCGGTAATCACAAGGGTATCGCACGAATTGGTCCTCGACAGAATATATCTTATTGCCGCTGGAACAGATTCTATTCCCACTTGAAAAGGCGAGTCAAGAGCGACAGAAAGATCTGTAACGGACGCCGCCCTTTCGATATCAGGGCACGTCAAAACGACTTCGTCGGCCCAAGCCCCTAAAGGGGCGAGTATTTCTCTTATATTTTTATCTCGCATAATCCCAATAATCAGCCAATGTCTGCCGGATGCACTCCCTTTCAGGTACGAAGCAAGCGCCCGCGCGCCGCTTGGATTATGCGCACCATCTAATAGTATCAGCGGATGATTCTGAATCATTTGAAGTCGGCCCGGCCATTCAACCCCACGCACCCCTTCCAAAATGGCGTTTTCCGAAACAGGGAAAGAGCGCAGCTGCTCAATCACGCCAACCGCGACGGCCGCGTTGCGTATCTGATGTGATCCAGGGAGCGGGCAGTGTAACATCCTTTTTTGTTCTTCTCTTTGATAAAGAAATGCTTGCGAACTCTTTCCGGAAACGGTGATCTCGTGTCCCAATCGGATCAGTGGGGCGGATTTGGAACGCGCGGCCTCCTCAAAATAGGCCAGCACCGCAGGCTGTGTAGCGCCAGTCACGATCGGGGTTCCCTCTTTGATAATTCCGGCCTTCTCATATGCAATTGCTTGCAGCGTGTTGCCTAAGTATTGTTCATGATCAAGATCAATAGTCGTAATCGCTGTGGCCATCGGAGCTAAAACATTCGTCGCGTCAAACCGTCCCCCCAAACCCACCTCGCAAACAGCAATGTCGACCTTGGCTTCGGCAAAATAACAAAAGGCCATGGCGGTGGTAAATTCAAAAAACGTGATCTTTATCGATAAATGTTCAACTTCTATTTTTAAAATTTCTGTTAATCGAAGAATATCTTCTTGTGAAATCGGAACGCCATTGATCGTAATCCGTTCTGAAAAATCAATCAGGTGGGGGGAGGTATAGAGACCTACACGGTATCCGGCCTGTTTGAGGATAGAGGCAACCATCGCCGCCGTTGATCCTTTCCCATTGGTCCCCCCAATATGAACCGACGAAAATTTCAGATGGGGATCTGATAGATGAGAGAGCAGCCGGTTTATCCGGTCTAACCCAGGTGCGATGCCATGGTATTGTAAACGGTATAGGTATTCTAATGTTGCGGGGTACGACCCCTGCGAGATGTAGGACAATGAACGTCTCTCTTAATGAGATAGCGTTTCTAGCACAACCCCGTCTATTCCCGCAAGACTCAATAGAACCCAACAACAAAGATTGGATTCCTCACGAAAAAATTTAGTCCAAATTCCAAATGGGTAAGTTTGACGTATAGATTCCCTCGTGATATTCTTTCGCGTCTCATTATTAGAATAATGGGCGACGTAGCTCAGGGGTAGAGCAGGTGAATCATAATCACTCGGTCGGGGGTTCGAATCCCTCCGTCGCTATAAGAATATGTCAAATGAGGTAATGAAAAATAACGAACAAAGGAGAAGAAAATGTCACTATATGCTTGGTTTGTAATGCCGATTGTTTTGTTTGCTATGACTGCTTACGCCGCTCCCGCGGATAAGAAAACAGATACCAGTCTATACGCCGTCTTTGAAACAACACAAGGAAATATCACGGTGCGTCTTTTTGAGAAAGAGGCCCCTAAAACTGTGGCCAATTTTGTCGGACTCGCGGAAGGAACAAAACCATTTACCGATCCTAAAACGGGTGAAAAAGCAGCCCGTCCCTTCTATGACGGGCTTATTTTCCACCGTGTTATTGCGGGCTTTATGATTCAGGGGGGAGACCCTCTCGGAAACGGAACAGGCGACCCCGGCTATAAGTTCGAGGACGAATTCGTAAAATCGCTTCAGTTTGATCAGCCGGGCAGGCTTGCTATGGCCAATTCAGGCCCCAATACAAACGGAAGTCAGTTCTTCATTACGGATGGTCTCACGCCGCATCTTAATATGCGCCACACGATATTTGGTCAGGTGACCGAAGGACAGGAGATTGTCCATAAAATCGCAACCGTTCCGAAAGGGCCCCAAGATAGACCTCTAACACCAGTAACGATGAAGATAAAGATCGTAAGGAAGTAGGGATTGGATCGAATAAGATTTCTCGTCATTTACATTCCTCGAAATGACACCCCTGCTGTCATTTCGACCGAAGGGAGAAATCTTGTAAGGAGGCATTATCACGAAAACAAAATTCGCCATCGTCGCAATCTTATTTTTTGTGTCAGGGTTTTCATTGCGTCCATTTTATGAACGTTATACGCACCCCACGCCCACATCTCCAACAGGCCTGGCCCAGCGCGGAACCCAAGACCGATTAGGAGGGTCGCA
>JACPZM010000068.1 GCA_016195485.1 Candidatus Troglogloeales bacterium
ACGATTCAATTAAAGCTATTTTCTTTCTTAACCAGCCCTTGATCTGTTTCTCTCGTTCAATCGCCACTGTGACATCCTCCATCATTTCATAGTAACAGAATTTCCCTTGTTGGTCATAATATAAACGGAATACTGATTCACAATGCTTCTTGTGATCCTTCTGGCTTACGCCCTCAGGATGACAGCCTATTTCGCCCTCAGGATGACAGCCTGTTTCGCCCTCAAGGATGACAGCCTATTTCTCCGAAATAGCGCTTCCCAAGTTGTGCCAGATTTTTGCTGCCCTTCAATCGCTTCCTTTCCCAGTATCCATGCAGTTTTTAGCACAAAACCCCCTCTCAATTTACCCACTCGCTTCCACGATGACCCTGAATAATTCAATGCGTCAAAGTGTAATCTATTTTTGTGCAGCATGTAAACAGACAGAATGGACTCAAGACAGCGATAGAGAATGACGAACTCTATATTCTCCCCTTCTATCTCTGTTTTCGGGATGAATCATTTACCGTATGAAAAATTTAGGCATTGGCATACATAAAAAGGACTGTTATATAATGGAGACAAATGCCAAAGATTACATTCTATTCGCAGGGGTTGCACCCTCCTCATAAAATCAGCGGAGAGGTTCCATCTGGAATGAGTATTCTGGATGCCTCTGAAAAGCTGGGAATACTGATGCGCCACGATTGCGGCGGTTTTGCAACCTGTAGCACCTGCCGAGTCTTTGTCCACGAGGGAATGAGGAATCTATCCGCAATCGACTTAGACGAGGAGAATATGCTGGAAGAGGCTAAACTTCCTCCGCCCTATCGCTTATCTTGTCAAACAAAAATTCTTGGAGAGGCAACGTGCCCTGCAGAAGTCGTTGTCGTTATTGATGATGATATGGATTGGAGCAAAGGGGCGTTTGGATTTCTTTCCGAAATTCCGGAGTCTGTGCGAAGAATCGCCCGAATCATGGTAGAAAAAAAGGCGCGTAAATCAGGACTCACGGCCATCCTGCCCGATTTTGCCTTTCCCACGCTGGAAGAGGTGAAGAAAAAATTGGAAGAAGTATCTGGGAGTCCGGCGCTTTTGGCCGCCTTTACAAAAGAACTTTACGAGAGTCAATAGAATGTTTTATCGGCGAATCCCGTCATTCTAAAAGCGTCAATCCGTTCTTTGCATTTATTGCAAACTCCGCAATGTTTTTTCCCTTTGGGATTGATACAGGAAAAAGTAAGTGAGAGTGGGAGGGAAGCGCCGCGCATGACAACTTGTTTTTTCGACAGTTTGCGATACGGAGTCAATACCTTAATCGGCACTGTTAGTCCTTCCGAAAGCGCTGACGTGATCTTCTTTAAAAAAATCCTGGTGCTGTCTGGAAAGGGATTTCCCTTGAGAATACCCAAAGCAATTTGATTTATTCCCGAAAACGAGGCGCATAAGGCGGCATTTGCCAACAGGAGGATATTCCTGCCGGGTAGATAAACGGCGGAATCGTCTGTGTCCGCGCCCGGAACATTTTTCCCATGAAGGCTCCAGTGAGGGGGATAAATATTGCGAATTGGCAGATCAATCTTCTGTAACTTCGCTATTGATTCAGACTTTATTTTTCTTAGATATTGGCGAAGATGATAGATCTCAGCCTTTTCCCAGAAGAAACCGCTTTGAATATAAAGTGGAACAACACGATCAAACCGGCCGGAAAGTTCCCAAACTAAAACCGCACTGTCAATCCCGCCACTCACTAAAACAAGAACCGATGGTTGCTTTCTCAATCGGGTTGTGCTTCCATTCAGTAAGTCGGCAAGTAGAATCCCATTCATCTCTCCGGCGTCAGAACATCTGGCGGCGCGGGCGCGTCGGCGGGGGATGCGGGGGCAGATTCACTTTTCTCTGGCATCGACTTTTCTATCGGTACGGTCTTCTCCACTTTTGGCACAGATACAGGCGACTCCGTGGTCGTACTAATAGCCCTAAAGAGATCGGTCCCCTGCAGGTTCTCAAAGAACTCTGCATCAATTTTAACCCGTTTTCCCTTGCTTAATCCAGGCTGGAGACCGATCAACGCAATCCCTTGGCCTGAAGCAAAACTAACAACTGTAACGGAAAGCTTCTTTTTTTCATCAAGAAACACCTCCATCCGCTCAATGGCGTCAATTTCGCCAGTCACAATGGTCTTGGCCCCTTTTTTAAGACTGGAAAACGACCCCCCGCAACCGATGAAGGTCAGTAACAAAAATAAAGAGATCCCATAAGTCATTCGTTTCATCAACTGCAAACCGACTGTGTTCATCTTAACCCTCCTGTTATTCTGTGATGCTAACGACGCGAGCATACCTGATAAAATCGGTTTCGTCAAGGATTACGGAAACCCAATATAGAGCGATAGAGCATGACGAATTCTATTTCTGTTCTCGAGAGGGATTCTTCGGATTCCCCATGTTACAATGAAGAAATGAAAACAATCTCGTCAATTTTATCTATACAAAAGGTTGTAACCGCCATCCGAGACAAAAAAAGGCGCATCGGTCTTGTTCCCACTATGGGCGCATTTCATGAAGGTCATCTATCCCTGATGAGAAAGGCGCGGCGGGAATGCGATATCGTGGTCGTCTCCCTTTTTGTGAACCCGCTCCAGTTTGGCCCTACCGAAGATTTCAAGCGATACCCATGCGATTTAATGGCCGATCGCAAGATGGCCCAAGCCGCAGGAGTTGATTTTCTTTTTGCTCCAACAGCCGAGGCAATAGTCCCGCCAGATTTAGAGACCTCTGTGTCGGTCGATAAAGTAGCCAGTCGATGGGAGGGGACAATCCGTCCCGGTCATTTCCGCGGCGTGGCCACGATTGTGGCAAAACTATTTCAGATAGTAAACCCTCATGTCGCTTATTTTGGACAGAAAGATTATCAGCAAACGGTCGTGATTCGGAAAATGGTGCGCGATCTTCATTTTAATCTGAAACTGCGCATTTTGCCCACTGTTCGAGAAAAAGATGGCCTTGCGAAAAGTTCCAGAAATAAATTCCTCTTGAAGAAGGAGCGATCAGTAGCAAGCATTTTGTATCGCGCATTACAACAGGCCAAACAGTCTGTTCAAGAAGGGGAACACGATTGCCAAAGGCTCGCCCAACAGGTCGCATTGATTTTTTCTGCAGAACCTTCTGTGCAAGTAGACTATATTGCATTTTGTCATCCTACGACGTTGGGGCTGGTTTCACGGGTGTTGAGAAAAACGGTACTGTTGCTTGCGGTGCGTATCGGATCGGTTCGGCTCCTCGACAACATCATTTTACACAGGCAGCGCGCCCTGTGAGGAGCCGGATAAACAGAAAACGCAAGCCTATCTATTCCTTCTTGAGGATTGTCATGATATGATTGATGCGATCCGTTTTCATAATTAAAATGTCATTCTCAAAACATATCGAAAACCGCAACGACTACCAGACTCCCGCACTTTTGGATTATATCCGAAAAGCGTTCTCTTCGGAAGATGCGCGTCATCAGACACTTCTCGATGAGATGCAAACACACGGGCTGCCTGCAATACAAATCGGGGCGTCGGAAGGAAAGATTCTTCAGTTCCTGATAAAAAGTTGTCAGGCCAAAAAGGCTGTGGAGATCGGCACACTCGGCGGATATTCTGCCCTTTGGATCGCCGATGCCCTGCCGAAAGACGGAAAACTCTATACGATGGAAATTGATCCAGACACTGCTGCTGGAACGAAAAAGACCCTAAAGGAGGTGGGGCTTTCCGACAAGGTTTCTATTGTGATTGGCGATGCCAACGAGACGTTAGAAACAATTGAGCCTTTCGGTCCATTTGATTTCTGCTTCATTGACGCGGACAAGATCAGCTATCCAAACTATCTTTTATGGGCAGAGCGGAATTTGTGCCCCGGTGGGATTGTTGCTGCGGACAACGCCTATCTCTTCGGACAGGTGCATTTAAATCCCGATATGGCCGGGGCCGATGCCGTTGCCATTTCAGCAATGCAGTCGTTTATAAAGATATTAACCGACCCATCTCGCTTTTCTATCTCTGCCATGATCCCAACCGGAGAAGGTCTGGCAGTTGGAATCAGGGGGCGCCAACCAAAAGTGGAATGACCCAACCCGTTTCCTTCCTAATTCCTTCGTTAGCCAAAATTTAAAAGTGCACTTTAGACAGTAGAGAGAAGATTGCAGTTTTAAGCAAGGGTGAACAGGTGGATTCCTTCCCCTCTTACGGAGGAAGGGTAGGATGAGGGGAGGAGAACAGTATAGCGCCTTTTAATTTTCGGATGAAAATTTTGTAAGGTGATTGACAAGCCGTAAAAGGCATGATATAAGCAATCCCCCCAGAGTCATTTTGGAGTCGTTTCGGTGGGGGGTTGAAGATAAACGTTTTAAGGATGGAGGAGGTTTTTATAATGAAAAAAGCTATCTTTTTAATTTTCTCTTTATTGCTTATTTTTTCTGAGAGCGCTGGGGCGAAGGATCCTTGGATCGGATATGCCGCTGGCGGATATAACGGAAAGATTCTTGTTTTTGACTTGCCATCGCTGAATCTGCTGAAAGAAGTCCCAGTAGGGATTGATCTTCGCGGGCCGGTATTGAGCGGTAGCAAACAGGGGAATACCAATGGCACGCCCGATGGGAAGATGCTTTATGCTGTTGATAAGGCGGCGAACAATGTTGTTTTCTTTGACCTTGCTTCTTCCAAAGTCACTAAAACAGTTGCGCTTCCGGCAGGATTTGGCCCAAGTCAGCTTGACATCTCGTCCGATGGAAAAACGCTTTGCGTGTCTGGGGAATTATCCGGCAAGGTTGCAAAGGTGGATACCGCATCGGGAAAGGTGGATGTCGCGGATGTCTCTATTAAACCCGCGGCAACTGCGTATGCGGCGATCACGCGGGACGGCAAGACCTGTCTTGTTTCGGACTATATCAATGGTGTTGTTTGGGTCGTATCGCTCAATCCTTTTAAAATAGAGAAGTCGGTTCCTTCCGGCGGCGATAATCCTTTTGGGATCGCAACAACGCCCGATGGAAAGTGGGCGCTCATCTCCAATCAGTTTTCCGCGAACATGGCCTTTCTTGATTTGGCGACGATGAAGATCGCCAAGATACTAAAAACTGCGGCAGTGCCAACCCATGCCGTGGTTGACTCAAAAGGGCAGTTCGCATATCAATCAGCCTTTTTAGGCAGTGTTGTTAAAAAGATTGATCTTGCCAAGCAGGCGGTTGTAGGTACGTTTGATGTGAAGTCCCGTCCCGGCACGCTGGGTATTTCTCCCGACGACAAGCTCCTTTTTGTCATGAATAAATATTCCACCGGTCAATTCGAAGCAGTGAAGGCGAAGGTTGGGACGGGTGCTGTGAATCCAACCAATGTTCAGGTCATTGAAACCGCTACAGGAAAGACTGTTTCCCAAAAACCTGTTTTGGGCGAGATGTTTACTGTTGCAGTGGCTTCTGCCTCTGTGATTAAGGATGCAAGATTAGGTGCAGGCAAGCCCTTTGTGGTCGCAGGGCGTGAGATTGATCTTCCCGCAAAGAAAAATGTAAAAGTTTCTTACGGGCCAGCAAAACCGCACAAGCCGGGCGTTTTTGATGGGGCAAGTGGCGGCCAGGATGTTTATCTGAATGCGTTTAGTCATCAGTTTGCGCCGAATGAAATTTATGTGGGTAAAGGCGAAACGGTCACTTTTATTATTCAGAACATAGATGAAAAGGGGATGATGATTGATAATCCCGATGTGGTGCATGGGTTTACTATCAATGGCTATTCAGATCAGACGCAGGTGTTATTGCCGCGCGGGGTTGCCGCTACGCTTTCTTATCATTTTTTCTTTTTCGGTGGCGTCTGCGGCCGAGTTTATGACGGCAGATCAAGTTTTAGCCCTTCAGGCTTTTAAGGGTAAGCCTGTTCTTAAAAAAGGGGATCCCGCCCATGGGCGTCAGCTTTATACCTTCTATTGCACCCCTTGTCATGGGATGGAGGGAAAAGGCGATGGGCAGCTGGCGAAATTGCTTGATCCAAAACCGCGCAATCATACCGATGGCAAAGGGACTCGCCCCGGAGACGGCATGAACGATCGCACCGATGAACAGCTCTTTAAGGCCATTACAAAGGGTGGACAGGGGATTAACAAATCGGTAAATATGCCGGCGTGGGGCCATATCATTTCAGAGAATGGACGATGGGACATTATTTCGTATCTGCGTACCATTGCGGTTCCGTCCTACGTTCCTAAATAGAAATGTAGAGGCAACCCTTGTGGTTGCTCAGAGAGGATGCTTTGATCCGTAAGGGATTTCTTTCTGCCATTTTAGTCGCATCGGCTTTGTTCTTTCTGTCGCCGAACCCAGCCATATCTTCCGATGATGTTGTAGGCGGAAGACACATATTCGAGCATTACTGTGCGGTTTGTCATGGCAAAGCAGGAAAGGGCGATGGCGTTAATGCCAAGATGCTTGATCCGCATCCTTCCAATCTTGCAGGTTCGGAGGTTGCTTCCCGTTCCGATAAAGAGATTTACGACGTTATTGAAAAGGGTGGCGCAGGGGTTGATCTTGCCGCGACAATGCCGCCTTGGGGGAAGACGTTTTCTCTTGATCAGATCAAAGAACTTGTGGCGTATGTTAGGCTCCTTCAAAAGGGGGCGCCAGTGCCGCAAGGGGTTCGTCTTTCCGACTTAAAGGGAAGTGAGAAGGAGCAATGTTCGGTCTGTCACGTTGAGAAGGGAAAAGCAAGGCAGATCGCGCCAAACTTGGGTCATGAGGGATCGAAGTTTAACCGTGACTGGCTGTTTCAATTCTTAAAACATCCTGATCGTGTTCGGCCTAATGGTTATATGCCTATTACAAAAACCAGAATGCCGAATTTCAATTTAAGCGATGAAGATGCCGGTGCGTTGACCGCGTATTTAATGACGCTCAAGGAAGAGCGGTTTTCGGCAGTTTCAAATTTAGATCAAAGCGAAAAGGCGGTGTCTGAAGGGAAGTCGCTCTTTTCAGATATTTATCGTTGTGATGGGTGCCATAAGATATCCGAGAAAGGGGAGGGAGGGATCGTTGGGCCACACCTCTCAATTGCTAAAGCCAGACTGAAACCAGAATGGATATATGCTTGGCTTAAAAATCCCCAATCCATACGTCCAGACTCGCCGATGCCCAATTTCGGCCTTCCAGAACAGGATATTCGTTCTTTAATGGCGTATGTCTTGAGCCTTGGTGGGGAAGGAAAACCTGCTTCTGTGGATGCCGGTAGTAAGGAGGAGCTTGCCAAACAAGGGAAGGAATTGGTAGAAAAGAAGAACTGTCTCTTCTGTCATATTCTGGAGTCTTCCGGGGGGGCGACAAAGGTTTCCGAGTCGCTATTATCACAAAAGAAAGGGAAATAGATTATGAAGAAAATGTTTTTAATGTTGGGGTTAGGTGTTCTGCTGATTTCGGCGAATCTCTCTTTCGCCGATGATGAGGACGAGGCGATGAAGCCTGTGCCGAAGGAGTATGCGAATAAACATATGCCGAAGTGGTGGTGGACTGACCCGAAGATCATTGAAGAGGGAAAGAAGATATTTGAGACGGCAAAGAACGAGTTTGAATATCGGCGGGAGAAGGTAAAGGTGGAACATGGCTGTTTAACCTGCCATGAGATTGATAAGACAAAAGATTCCCCGAAACAGCGCGGTGCGCGCGATTTTCGCGTTGGCAAAAAAATGAATACGTTCTCCGACAGCTACTGGTTCTGGCGCGTCTCTGAAGGGGTGCCCAAGACAAAGATGCCGGTATGGAAGGGCAAGCTTTCAGAAGAAGAACGCTGGAAAGCCATTGCGTATGAGCACACATGGTCGCACGATATGAAGCCGGCAGACCATGCACACAAAGAAATTGTGATTGCGGTGGAAAAATAAATAATGGGTTGTGATTGCGGTGGAAAAATAAATAATGGGGGTGTTGTAGGGGCAATTCGCCAAAAGGGATAGGGCAAGCATGAATTGCCCCTACTTCTTCAAGTTATGAAGAAAGCGGTTTCTCTATCACTCTTTATTCTTCTAGGAATGGCCTTTGCTGTCCATGCCCAAGAGTTTGCGATTGCTGAGTATCGGGATATCCCCTTTCTTGGCAGTCGTAATGCGGTCTGGATTATTGCCGAGGTGCATCTGCTGTTTGCGAGCTTTGTGCTGGGCATTCCGATCTTTGCCTTTCTGTGTGAGTTGATCGGGTACCTCGGCGGGGAAAAACGATACGACAAGCTGGCCAAAGAGTTTACGAAGTTATTGACCGCCTCGTTTGGCACGACAGCAATGTTCGGCGGCATT
>JACPZM010000077.1 GCA_016195485.1 Candidatus Troglogloeales bacterium
CTTGGCTGTAAAATCGAAGGTCAGCACTGGAAAATTTTCGTGCATCTGCCGCACAATTTTTAGCGAGTGGTTGGGGCCGTTTAGGAAATCTGGATCGCCGAAGGTAATATGTGCCGCCCCGAGCGCAACTTGCGCGCCAATATCTTCCAGAAGAATTTCTTCAGGAATAATCGTGAATCGTCCGTCATAGACCGGAGGAATCGGACAATGACGACAAGAATGGCGGCATCCGCGACTCGCTTCCACATATCCGGCAAGATCATGTGTTCCATTTTTTTCAAGTTGTGCGTAGAGGGACAAAGGAGGAAATGTCGCGCGAGAGGGTGTAGCACATGAATGGAGCCGAAGGTCTGCGGATATTCGCGGAGGTCGCACTCCATTAGTAAGAGATTCAACGCACTTTACGAATGCCTCTTCAACTGCCCCCCCAATCACAAAATCGGCTAGGCGATCTAAAAGAAAGTCAGCGTTTAAAGAGGCATACAATCCAAAAAAAACAATCTTGCAGTGAGGGTTTACTTTGCGTGCGTGCTCTGCGACCTTCACGCCGATTCGAAGGGCCGTGTGCATTGGAACTGAAATTCCAATCAATTTGGCACAACATAATTTTTCGTTAGACAGCGGGCTTACAGAAAGATCAAGCGTGTCGGTTAAAAATCCCGCCCTTTCCAAAAAACCAGACAACAACGCCACTCCAAACGGCGGATGCCCCAGCTCATAACACGAGACCAAAAGAATATCTCCACGAGTATGCACAGGGTCATTGTATATAGCCTTGCGTAATGAACGCAAGGCATATTCTCGATGGTTTACATCCTTTTCTATCTCTATCTTGTCAAATCTGTTTTTCCGGGGGAAAGCCTTGGGATTTCAACTCTTTTCGAATCAACGATACCGTTCTCTCCGTCGCGCCCTGATTTTCATCCATGAGCTTTCTTGCGTTTTTCCCAAGCTTGTCAGCAAGCGACGCATCAGAGAGAATCGTATCAATCGCAGCCGCCAGGTCATCAGATGATAAGACTTCAATAGCCGCTTCCGCTTGAAGAAAGCGTTTCGCCATGTCCGAAAAGTTTTCCATATGAGGCCCAAAGAGAATCGGCTTTGAAAAAAATGCCGGTTCTAATATGTTGTGTCCTCCATGAGGGACAAGCGACCCGCCAACAAAAACAACACGGGCAAACTCAAAGGTGGGCGCCAACTCCCCCAATGAATCCAATAGAATCACCTGCGATGGGCCATGTGGTTTTGCGAGTTGCGATCTGCGGGCATACGGATAGCCGCTCTTTTTAATCAAAGACGCTACCTCATCAAATCGATCAGGATGTCTTGGCGCAATCAAAAGCATAAGATTCGGATGTTTTACAATCAATTTAGAGAACGTGTCTAATACCATTTTCTCCTCCAATGGCATCGTTGAGGCCGCAATCCACAAAGGGGCTGATAGGGAAAGCTCTTTTACCAATGCCTCTGGTAGTGGCCTGTTTGAAGACGAGATATCATATTTCAGATTTCCAATCGCAAACACCTTTTTTGGATCGGCTCCAAGGGATAAAACCCGTTGGCAATCCAATTCCGATTGCATGCCGATCACGGTATAACTGCTTACAATCTTTTTCAACAGACTCCGAATCCACAAATAGCGGGGATAGGATTTATCTGAAATTCTTCCATTGACCCATAGGACTGGAATTTTCCGTCTTTTACAGGCTCGCAAAAAATGCGGCCAGATCTCGGTTTCGGCAATGACGACCATCTTTGGATCCACTTGGCTTAATACACGATTGACCGCATATTGCAAGTCAAAAGGGAAGAAAACAAGGGCATCCGTCTGATAGGGAGGGGAATGCACAACCTGTTGCCCAGTGAGAGTTATCGTAGAAAGAACAATCGGCGTGTTGGGGAACTCTTGTCTTATCCGCTCAATCAACCTTTTAACCGATAACACCTCTCCCACGGAAACGGCATGAATCCAAATCGGTTTGATAAGCTTTGGAATCTGAAAAAAGCCCATCCGCTTTCCGATTGAAGCAAAATGCGAACGGCGTGTTGGAGAGATGATCAGGAAGAGCAAAAACGAAATGATCTGAATAAAGGAGTATAAGCAATACATCTTACGTGGGCAAATTTCCCCTTAATAAAGGGGGATTCAGGGGGATGTTATACTCCAGAAAACGGTCAATGGTACTTATAATGCGCCCTTTTATCTTCAAAACTTCCGAAGGGTCTGTAACCTTTTGCCCGCCGGCAGTCACATAGAAGACATCCACGATTTGATCCAGTTGGGTGGAGATTTTTGCAGTATGAACCGACAGCCCCGCTTCAAATATCGCCTTCGTGATAAAATATAAAAGCCCTTGGCGATCTTCCGCAAACACCTCCACAATCGTAAAGCGGTCTGAACTTAGATTGTCAATTTCTACTTGGGTCGGGAGATGTTTCAGCACGATACGGCCCCTTCTCCTGCTCCCATGTATTAGCAGGGTTTCCACCTGCAGATTCCCCAGAAGGACTTCACGAATGGCGTGACTTACATTTTCGAGGCGATTTTCAGGGGGCTCCCCAATAAAATCGAGATCTTCCACGTGAAAGGTATCCACGACAACCTGATTTTCCCCTGTCATAATTGCGGCCCCTAAAATCTGAAGTCCCTTTGCCGCCATCACCCCGCTGATTTTAGAGAAAATAGCCTCTGTCACGGTGTCAAACGTGTAAATGGTATATGCGGTTATCTTTCGCCTCTCATCATATTTTGCCGTAACGCGCGCCTTTTCATTAGATAGAGGGGAAATTTCATCTAAATGTTTTTCCATCTGCACGACTTGCTCTCCGGTCAGTATCTCCAATGTTTTCTGAAACAGTTCCCCCAAAAGCTCCCTTTTCCAATCTGTTAATGTGCCGGCTCCTACTGCGGCGACATCGGATAGGGTTAAAATATAAAGCATTTTGAGCATTTCCGAAGTCGCCACGGTTTTTGCAAATTCAATGATAACCTGTGGATCAGAAAGATCGCGCCGAAACGCTAAATGCGTCATGAGGAGGTGCTGCTTTACTAAAAAAAGCAGCATATTTTTTGCGTCTTTGTCTATGCCGAGTTTTTCCGAAGCCTCATCGGCAATCTGGACACCCACCTCTGAATGATCTCCCCCCTCTCCTTTTCCAATATCATGAAGAAGCAATGCCAGATGAAGAATATCTTTTTTGTGAATTTCACGATAGACCTCTCCCGCTTGAGTCTTGACATGAAGTAAACTTTCCGCCTCTTCCACCGCGCGAAAAGAATGTTCATCTACCGTGTACTTGTGATAAGCGTTAAACTGCATCAGCGCGCGCGCATGGGCAAAGGCAGGAATGATCTTTTCAAGTAGCCGTAATCGATGCAATTCCCGCAAGACCCAGACCACCTCTCCGGGGACGCTCATGATTTTTAGAAAGAAAACCCCTTCTTGTGGCAGGGGCGCACAATGATTCGCCCCGACGGGTGACTGCTTTATAAGAGCATACGTTTCAAAAGAGGGTTTGATATGGCATATCTGTGCAGCATGAAAAATTCTTAATACTTCAGACAAATGCTGTACGATCTTCTCACGCGCGGCAGGAAGAATAGAAATTTCATCCCCTATCATTTGAAAATCCCCGAAAAGTTTACGCCTTTTGAAGATCCGCTTCATATAAAAAGGCAGCGGTCTTGGGCGCATCTGCTCGATAATAGGTGCGGTAATATCTCGGATTTGCGTGGTCTTTTCGTAGTATCGTGTCATAAACTGTTCAACAGCCAATAGGTGCCCTTTGTCTTTAAATTCATAGAGCTTTGCTAAACGAATCTGATCATCAAAGGTCAAGACATCCTGGCATTGGTCGGCGGTAAAATGGAGATCATTTCGGATCTGCCATAGAAACTCCTGCGCGCCCGCAAGCGCCTGGTAATCGGCCTTGCTTAAAACACCCAAATCTTTGAGCGTTTCCAACGAGGCGGTCTGATGCCGACAGAGGGCAAGCCAGCGAAATAAGTGGATATCGCGCAATCCCCCCTGACTCAACTTTACATGAGGTTCCAACAGGTAAACGGTTGTGCCGTGCTTCTCGCATTCTTCCTCTCGTTCCCTGATTTTTGCGTTGATATAAGACCCTGTATTGCGGAGGGCAACGGATTGGTAAAAGCGAGAAAAAAAATGCTCAAAGAGCGGTTTATTCCCTGCAACGATGCGAGATTCTAAAAGGGCTGTACGAATCGTTAGGTCCGATTTAGCCAGGACAATACAATCATTAAGGTCTCGGACGGAATGTCCTACACGAAAACCGATGTCCCACAACGCATGTAGAATCTTTTTAGACGCTTCTTCCGCAACGGCCTGATGCGGCTTCTTATACAGGAACATCAGATCAATATCGGAGTAGGGACAAAGCTCCCCGCGGCCAAACCCTCCGAGGGCAACAATAGCAAAACCCTCTGCAATTTTCAATTGCGTGCTCAGAGGGGATTGCTGAACGACCTGCCGATAAAGGGCATCCAGAATCTCATCGGCCAGAGCAGTGAGAGAAGCAATAATCTGATGCGCGGCAACGGCGCCTATGGCCGTCCTGGCGGCTGTCGCCCCTTGTTGTTGCCGCGCTCTAATCCCGCGAAACTGGGACTCGCGATATTCCTTTAAGGAGACCTGATCGGACAGATTTGCCACACCCCACCTCTCTATTAGTAGCCTGGTGCTATGACACGGAAATATCGAAACATGAAAGCGCGTATTGGGCGGAACCAATTAACGGGGCGCGACTATTGAGTGCAACATGAACGGGAATAGTGCGCATGAGGTTGGCATAGCGCCCTTTTCCGGTAAATCCCCTCATAAAGGCGCCATTCGTAAGTGCGGATAAGAGCTTCGGGGCCATCCCGCCGCCAACAAAAACACCGCCAACAGCAAAGAATTTCAGCGCGAGATTCCCAGCCTCCGCCCCATAGATCGATGCGAAGAGCGATAACGCTTCAACACAAAGAGGGTCCTTTTTTGCAAGCCCCATCTCTCCTATTACGGCGCTTTTATCGCCTTGCGACAACTTTTTCCGCAACCATTCGGGCTCATCGGCAAAACCGGTATCGCGCAAAAATCGATAGATGTTGTAAATCCCCGGCCCGGAAAGAATCCGTTCGTAACTCACATGACCCAATTCTGCTCGCAAATATCGGAGAAGCGCAACCTCCTGATCTGATTGAGGGGCAAAATCGGCATGCCCACCTTCCGAGGCCATTGGGATATAGGCCTTTCCATCCCAGTAGAGCATGGCTTCTCCTAATCCGGTTCCCGCTGCAATCACAGCGATATTTCCTTTTGGGCGGACACAGAGGTCTGTCTCTACATTTAAGGAAACCATCTCGTCCTCTTGAAGGAAAAGCATTCCGTAGGCCGCGGCCTCCAAATCATTCAGCAAACGAACCTTCTCTACCCCAAAATCTTTGGCAAGATTATTTTCTGATAGGAGCCACGGCAGATTGGTCGTCTTGCACTGGCCATGCCGAATAGGTCCAGCAACCCCAAGACAGATCGCGCGAATCTTCACAGGATTAGAATCTCCTAAAAACTGATGTAGAATCTGGTCAAATTGCAGAAAGTCCCTACTCTTAAAAACAGTCTCGCGAATCAGCTGAAACGGCTCTACCGATTCATCATAGATGGCCAGAACTGTTTTTGTTCCCCCAATATCCCCCGCAAGAATCATAACCCCATCCCCACCCCAGTCCCTTCAGGGATATGTCCCGTGTGGCACATGTTTTTGTGCCGCCTGGCCCTCCCCTTGAAGGGGAGAGAACGCTAAACACCCGGAAGCCGCCGTGTCAATGAGCCATCTGACTTTCCCCGTGTCTGAATGAATTAATTGAGAAGGGAGGTGCACAGGGTTATATGGCCCTTCCAGAACGACTTTTAAGGTATTGGCTTTATCCTCCCCCGCAATCAGAAAGAAAATCCTTGCAGCACGGTTAAGAATAATAGGGGTCAGTGTCAATCGCGTCCCCTCAAGTTTCGGAACAAAATTTGCCACAACCCATTTGGTTGTCTCTTTGAGGGCTTGGGTCTCTGGAAAAAGAGAGGCTGTATGGCCATCTGCACCCATCCCCAACAAAACCAAATCAAATGACGGAATCGCAGGATCATCCAGAGTGAGGCCAAAAACGTGTCGTATCGCCTTCTCGTAATCTTGCGCTGATAACGCTGGATCTATTTCACCCTGCAATCGATGAATATGAGACGGAGATGGATTGATTTTTGATAACAGGGTGTCGTACGTCATTTTATAATTGCTATCACGATGATCCGGCCCCACACAGCGTTCGTCTCCCCAGAAGAAGTGAACATGATCCCATGACATATTAGACTTGGCCAATATCTCATAAAGTCGCTTTGGGGTTGATCCACCAGACAAAACCAGATGAAACGCTCTTTTTGCCAGTTTGGCCACTTCAACCAGACGCAGAATGCGTTCCGCGGCCTCACACGCGACCGCTTCCGCGTTTGCCAGAATGACTACGTGTCGCGCCATTTCCGATCATAGTGTTCAACGAGGCGATCCGCTTCAATTGGCCCCCAACTTCCTGCGGGATATTCTGGAAGCCATTTTGTTGCTTGTTTCTGCCATCCAGTCAGGATATCGGTTACCCAGCTCCACGCCGCTTCGACGGCATCCCGCCGCATAAAAAGTGTCGCGTCCCCGATCATGATATCCAGTAAAAGCCGCTCATACGCCTCTGGCGAGACACCGCCATACGCCTGATTATACTGAAAATCCATGTCAACAGGAACAACACGAACCTTTGATCCGGGACGTTTGGAGACCATGCGGAGAGAGAAACCTTCTTCCGGCTGAATACGTAAGACCAGCAAGTTCGCATCCAGCGGCCTATCCTTATTCGCGTTAAATAAAACCTCGGGAACGGCTTTAAACTGCACCGCAATTTCCGTTGTTCTTTTTTTCATTCGCTTACCGGTGCGCAGATAAAACGGAACCCCAGCCCATCTCCAATTATCAACAAATGCCTTAATGGCCACAAAGGTTTCCGTTGTGGAGTCGGCTGGAATAGAGGCCTCACGGCGATAGCCCGGCACCTCTTCCCCATGAACAGTGGCCGGGCCATATTGGGCGCGTACAGTATATTGTTTTACGCCCTCCTCCCCCACAATCGGCCGCAAAGAACGCAATACCTCCAGCCGTGCATCCCGCACGACATCGGCATCAAGCGACCAAGGCGGCTCCATGGCGACTAAACAGAGCAGTTGCAGTATATGATTCTGAACCATATCCCGCAACGCGCCCGCCCCGTCATAATAGGAGGCCCGCGTCCCCACCCCGTCCTCTTCGGCTGCTGTAATCTGTATATGATCAATATGATGATGATTCCACAACGGCTCAAAGATACTATTGGCAAATCGGAACACCAATAGGTTTTGAACGGTTTCTTTACCAAGATAGTGATCAATGCGATAGATCTGCGACTCATGAAAAACATCTGCGATGACTGCATTGATTGCCTTGGCCGACGATAGATCATGTCCAATGGGCTTTTCAACAATCACGCGAGAGGTGGGAGAGTCATCTTTTGCTGAAACAAGACCCGCTTGACAAAGCCCACGACAGGCTGGAGAATACGAGGTGGGAGGAATGGCCAAATAAAAGAGGCGATTGCATTCTCCTCCCAACTTTTTTGAAAACACAGCAATATCATCATAAAGCTGTCGTTTTTCTATCTCGCCAGAAATATAATGAATTGATTTCTCAAATGTAGTCCATTTGTCTTCTACAATCATTTGCCGAGAGAACTTTCCTGCGGCTTCCCGCAACAATGCACGGAAGAGTTCATGGGTCATCTGTTTTCGGCCCAGACCCAATATCGCGAAACCTTCTGGAAGCAAGCCGTCCAGATACAGATTGTACATCGCCGGTATCAGCTTCCTGCGTGCTAGATCGCCCGACCCGCCAAATATAACCAGCAGAGAGGGGGCGGCATTCAAACTATTTTCTACATCTTGGATCATTATAACATCCCCCTTAGTCCCCCTTTACCACCCCTTCCCCTCCTGAAATAGGAGAGGAGTCTTTAGACTTGTTACTCCCCTCCTTGGTTAAGGAGGGGAAGGGGGTGGTTCGTTCCCTATTTCTTGACTCCGTGCCCACCGAAGGCGTGACGCATGGCAGATAGTGTCTTTTCGGTAAACGATTCTTGTTGTCGAGACCGAAACCGGGTAAAAAGCGCTGCAGTGAGAGTGGGCACAGGAACATCTTTATCGATTGCGTCGAGGACCATCCAGCGCCCCTCTCCCGAATCCTGAACATATCCCTTAAAATGCGACAGTGTCGGGTCTTCAGCAAGCGCGCCCGCAGTCAATTCCAGGAGCCATGAGCGAACCACACTCCCATGCATCCATAAATCGGCAATCTTTGCCAGATCGAGTTTATATTCGCTCCTTGACATCAACTCAAATCCTTCCGCGTAACCCTGCATCATGGCATATTCAATTCCATTGTGAACCATTTTAACGTAATGACCCGCCCCATGCGCCCCAACATGCTCCCAGCCATTGTCCGGCGCAAGGGTTTTTAATATTGGCATCATCCGTTTTACAATCGGCGTCTCTCCGCCGACCATCATGCAATACCCTAATTTCAGTCCCCAGATTCCGCCGCTGGTTCCGACATCCAAATAATGAATTCCTTTCCGTTGTAATTCTGGGGCGCGGCGGAGATCGTCATGAAACTTGCTATTTCCGCCATCGATCATGACGTCATCGGGTTCCAGGAGCGCAGCCACAGCCTGTATTGTTTCTTCCGTCGCTTTCCCTGAAGGCACCATGACCCAAACCGCACGCGGCGTCGTGAGCTTTGAGACCATCTCTTCTAATGAAAAAGAACCGATACATCCTGCCTTCACGGCCTCCTCCATCAGCTCGGTCATTCGGTCATAAACAACTACACGATGTTTATCCTTTTGTAGCCGTTTGACCATATTCATCCCCATTTTTCCCAAACCAATAAATCCGAGTTCCATTTTCAGCCCCCCTTCGTTTTCGTCAAGCCACACATTCATAACCCCCCTGACAAGGGGGGTAGGGGGGTTAGCCCCTCTGACAGAAGAAACCTCCTAAATCCCCCTTGTCAGGGGGACTTTCAATTGGCTATCGCCCCCTCAATTGCCTTCTTCAGGTGATTTAACCCTTCGTTTAGATCTCCAGTAATATGCACACGAATGACCCTGCGATTGCGTTTAAGGAGGCAGGTGTAATCCCCCAACGCCTGGGCACCCGCAAGCGTTCTAAACGTGTAGGGTTCCCCGGGAATAATAATATCGTCTTTCATATCTGCTGTAATTTGTAAAAATACCCCCATGTTTGGCCCACCTTTGTGTAACTGACCTGTTGAGTGAAGGAATCGAGGCCCAAAACCTAACGTTGTTGCGACCTGTTTTTTGTCACGAATGCCTGCTCGAATGGTCTGTAAAATTTGGACAATATCATGGGTGCGTGGAAGATAGGCGTTGATGGCAACGTAATCTCCCTGTTTGATTTTAGCAAAATGAGCGGATAGGACAGATTCCAGCGTAGGGGCGAAAAATTTTTCGCCCCTACCTGATGCGCCATCCTCCCAGATTTTAAACGAACCGGCCACAACGACCGGGGCCTCTTCTTTAATCTGTCCCATCTTTTTAAATTCGTCCAGGAAACCATTTGTGTAATTCTTACTCTCTTGCACATTGGGTTGATCGAACGCATTGATCTTAAGAATCGATCCTGCTACTGCGGTCGCAATCTCCCAGAGGAAAAACTCTTCCCCGATATTGATAATATCCGATAGCTCAATTCGTACAATTGGATGGCCGGCAGATTGTAACGTATTGACGAGATCGTCCTGCTGCTTGTCTGCTGTCGGAATATGACGGATATAGACAAACAAACGATTTTGCCCATATACAACAGGTGTTCCTATAGGCTCGTCGTCAATCGGAATAATGCCAAGCCCTTCTTTCCCAGTCGATTCCGCAATGAGCTGTTCTAACCATGCCCCAAGACTTTTGACCGCTTTTGACGTGATAAATGTCACTTTGTCTTTACCCTGCAAAGCAAGCTCTCCTAATATCGCCCCCAGCCGCACGCCGGGGTTTTCTTGCGGAGGCACACAGGAATCGCAACTTTGACGCATCAACTCTGCTTGATTAAGGAGTGTTTCGATATCCACGCCCATCAGCGCCACCGGAACCATCCCAAAATTTGATAGCGCAGAATAGCGGCCTCCAATATCAGTCATCCCCGGAAAAACTGCACGGAAATTATTCTCCTGCGCTATTTTCTCAAGGAGCGAAGCAGGATCGGTAATCGCAATAAAATGCTGTCCGGCTTGGTCACCTTTTATCTGCTTCACCTTTTCGAAGAAGTATTGATAAAAGACGAGCGGCTCAATCGTCGAACCGGACTTACTCGCAACAATAAAAAGAGATTTTGATATATCTATTTTTCCCTCAATCAATTTGATCTGCGCTGGAACCGTGCTGTCTAATATATGCAGTTTTGGGTATCCGGGGATTATGCCAAAGGTTTTCCGCAAAACTTCCGGAGCCAAACTACTTCCCCCCATTCCTAAAACCACAACATGCTTAAACCCTTCAGCCCAAATCGTTTTGGAAAACTGCTTTATCTTAAAGATGTCATGGGAAATGGAAAGCCAGCCCATCGCATTTTTAATCGTCTTATGATGGGCCGGATCGTCATGCCATAAACTCGGATCTTTCCTCCAAAGCCGTTTGACAAATCCACTTTTCTGCATCTCTTTCAAACGATCTTCAATGATTGGCGCAAGCGACCCCAACGCATAACCCTGCCGATTGAGTTTGTCCCCAAGCAGGTTCTCTCGTTTCACGCTGATGGTTCCCATGAGCTGATCAAACGCGTTTGCAAACAAGGCAACCCCATCGACGATCAACTTCTGCGTGACCGCATTGAAATCAATCCCGCCATTGGCAAGATGCGTCATGGTTGCTTTTGCAGATTCAAGCCCTGTCATAAAACGATCAGACGGCTTGCCATGATCTTTGTAAGCACTAAAAGTCGCGGCAGGCAAGGTATTCACGGTATTCGGGGCAATGAGGCCCTCCACATAATAAACATCTGGAAGGCGGGGGTCTTTAGCGCTTGTGCTGGCCCAAAGTAAGCGTTGTGTCTGTGCGCCCTTTTTGGCAAGATTTTCAAAAATGGGAGATTCAAACAAATCCTGATATAAGGCATAAGCAAGTCTGGCATTGGCAATAGCGACTTTGCCAGTTAAGCCCGCCAATGTTCCTTGTAGTTTTGTATCCACAAGGCTATCAATGCGACTGATAAAGAAGCTGGCGACCGACGCGATATGCCGAATTTCTAACCCTGCCGCAACGCGTTTCGTTAAGGCAGAAATATAGGCACGGGCAACCTTTTCGTAAGCATCTATCCCGAATAGCAAGGTGATGTTGATGTTAATCCCCTCTCCCAGTAAATATTCAATGGCCGGGATGCCTTCATCTGTTGCGGGGACTTTTATCATGAGATTTTTGCGATTGACAGATTGATGCAGACGGACGGCCTCGTTTACAGTTGCTTGTGTGTTATAGGCTAGATCAGGCGAAACCTCCAAGCTTACAAAGCCGTCCGTGCCGCCTGTTTTTTGATAGACGGGCAAGAGAATATCTGTCGCTGATTGAATATCGCGAATGACTAACGCTTCATAAATCTCCTTTATTCCCGTGACCCCCTTTGCAACCTCCTCTTTAAATTGTGGATCGTAATCCAGACTTCCGCCAATCGCTTTCTCGAATATGGAGGGGTTGGAGGTCATACCCATAAGCCCATCGTTTGCCACCAGATTAGAAAGGCCACCGGAGGTAATAAGAGTACGACTGATATAGTCATACCACGGGCTTTGTTTGTATTGTTGTAATTGAATAAGCGGGTTCATAGGTAGATTCTAATCCTTTTTTTACGAAAGCGCCACTGATTCTACACTCCCCGGGAACCAGGGTCGCTGTTAAAAGGGGACAGATTTATTTTATTGCTTTTCGGATATGGAGGGGGCAGAATAGTGTCCATGGTCCGGCTACCGTGTGCGGGCGGGGCAAGACGTGTGGGACGACGCATCGAATTTCGGGGGCAAGGGCGGCCCAAGAAAGATAAAAAATAAATCTGTCCCCTTTTATTCCTGAGGAATGTAATGAATAAAATATTTACGGTGAGTGAACTGACCGCGACCGTGCGTTCTCAAATGGAAGAAACTTTCCCCGATATCTGGGTTGAAGGAGAGGTTGCGGGCTTTAAGATTCCGCCGTCGGGTCACTGCTATTTTACCTTGAAGGATAAAGGCGCCCAGATCAAAACGATCCTTTTCCGATCCTATGGACGGGTCATTCGATTTATTCCCAAAGAGGGGGAGTTTGTTTTAATAAGAGGCCACCTCACGGTCTATGAGGTGCGGGGTGAATACCAACTGGTTGTCGATTATATTGAGCCGAAGGGAGTGGGCGCCCTGATGGCCGCATTTGAGGCGCTGAAAGAGCGGCTACGAATTGAAGGGCTTTTTGATGAAAAATATAAAAAACCGATTCCAGTCTTTCCCAGCAAGATTGCCCTGCTCACCTCGCTAACGGGCGCTGTTTTGCAAGATTTCCTAAGAATTCTATCTGAGAGAGAAACCCCTGTTACGACCTTCGTTTATCCGGTGTTGGTGCAAGGAGAGTCATCAGCGGGTGAGATTGTTAAGGCAATAGAAACAATAAATCGGTCTAGTCAAGATGCGGCTATTGACCTGATTGTCCTCGCCCGCGGAGGGGGATCGCTTTTGGATTTATGGTCTTTTAACGAAGAGAGCGTGGCGAGGGCGATCTTTCAATCGAAAATTCCGATCATGACCGCTATTGGACACGAAACCGATACGACCATTGCAGATTTTGTTTCTGATTTTCGCGCAGCAACCCCTTCTGTCGCCGCAGAAAAAATCGCGCGGCAGATCGAGAACCAGATTGAGCGGTTCCATCGCTTGAAAGAGACGCTGGAAATAAGAATGGAGGAAAAAATAAATAGAATTCAAGGACGGCTCACCCTCGCCATGCGTCTTTTAATATCTCCGCAAAATCAGCTCATCCTTCAAAAACAACGGGCCGCGTATTGTGCCCGCCAGTTGTGTTTTTCTGCAAAGGCACTGATTGCAAGCCGCATCAAAATAGTAGCGATACTTGGAGGGCAACTCAATCTATTAAGTCCACTCAATATCCTTGCCCGTGGCTATAGTATTGCCCAAAAAATTTCCTCAGGAAAGATTATCCGGGATCCGGCGGACGTGACGCTTGAGGAGGGCATTTCCATAACGCTACACCGTGGAAAACTCTTTTGCACAGTCAAAGAGCAGGCATGAATGTCGCATTCGACCCTCGCATTAAATCCTCAACAGCCGTTTTGCATTGTGCAGCAGAATTTTCTCCATCACCTCGGGTTTGAAATCTAACTTTTCAAAATCAGCAATCCACCGCTCCGGTGTTAAAAAGGGATAATCCGATCCAAACAAAACCCGATCCTGCAACATTGTATTCGCGTAGCGAATCAGTGATGGAGAGAAGTATTTCGGAGACCATCCGGACAGATCAATATAAACATTGGTCTTATGCGTAGCAATCGCCAGCATCTCCTCCTGCCACGGCCATGAAGGATGCGCGCCAATAATAATCAGTTTTGGAAAATCAGACGCGATGTCATCAATATAAGGAATAGGCTGTGCGTACTTGAGTTTCAGCCCGTTGCCTCCCGGCACACCCGCGCCAACACCGGTCATTCCGGTATGAAGAAGCAGTGGAATATCGAGCCCCTGACAGGTTTCCCATAAGGGATAAAATCGGCGATCGTTTGGATAAAAGGCCTGCGCGATCGGATGGCATTTTAGCCCGCGAAGATGAAGCGTCCGAACGGCGCGTTCTAATTCGCGTGTTGCCAAGACCCCCTTCCATGGATCAACCGAGGCAAAACCGATAAAACAATCCGGGTATGCTTTAACCGTCTCCGCAACATAATCGTTTGTCACAGGGGGAAGACCGGTCGCTGTTTGGGCATCCCAGGCTAGAAGCACCGCCAGCATATTCTGATTCCGGTAATATTCAGCCATTTCGGCAACGGTTACGACAACGTCATGCCGATGAAAGTAATCAAGGGCATCGGAGAGATATTTTCCCCCGGAATCAATAAGATACTCACGGGTTCCCGGATGAACATGCATATCAATGGCGCGCATAACAGTCTTCTCCTGGATTACTTTGTTTTTTGGTAGGTGCCGATGATCTCGGATAGCCCCAGGATATGGTTTTGCATCGCCTTTTCTAATTGCGCCTTTCTGGGCAGATTCAAATCAGGCAAGATAATATCCAGTGCGTAGAGTTTATGAAAATATCGGTGTCGTCCGATGGGCGGACAGGGGCCGCCATACCCTGTCTTATTCCAGTCGTTTATCCCCTCTCTCACCCCTTCTGGATTTTTTCCGTTTCCGGCCCCTTCCAAAAGAGACGCCACGGTCGGCGGGATGTTATACAGGATCCAATGCGTCCATGTCATCTTGGACGCTTTAGGATCGGGGGCATCCGGATCATCCACAATCAGGGCCAGTGATTTCGTACCTACAGGAACACCTGACCATTCCAACGGCACCGAGATATCACTTCCTTCACAGGTGTATTTCGAAGGAATCGCCCCCTTTTCTAAAAATGCGGCGGATGTGATTATAAATGCCATGGCCAAAACCTCCTTCATCATTTCTGCGTTTTCCTTTGAAGGAGCGATTCTACCCCTTTTTGTAAGACAGGGCAATTGCGTTCAAAGCGGTTCCTTGAAACGAAGGCCAAACTCCCTGTATACTCGTGCGGTAAATGGAAGCGGTCAGTGCGGTATTCTTTTGAGTGGGATCCCAACAAGGCAAACAGTATCGGGAGGAAAATAAATGAAAAAAGAATACGATTTTTCCAAAGGGGAGAGGGGTAAGTTTTATCGTCCAGATGCAGAACTGCATTTGCCTATTTACATTGAGCCGGACATGATGGAAGTGCTAATAAAATTCTCAAAGAAAAAGGGTGTTGAGGTTGCAACGATCGTAAACGAGTGGATAAAGAAAGACATTTCCATAGTGGAAACAATAACAAAATAACAGGTAACTTAGAAATCTGATCCTGTTTTCGACTCCGGAACGGGTTCTTTGCCCATCTGCTCAATATGATTTTCGCCATTGTGAGCGCACCCCACTTTTTTCTCCAACCAATATACAACATTTCCGGTCACAACAATCGAACCGCTCACAACAAAGGTCCCTGCCGTGCTTGCAGCCGCTATCGCTGGAAGAATGAGCAAGGCTACACAATCCTCGCCATTACAGCCTGATAAGGAAGAAAACTGAAGCCAATCAGAAACTTTGCCGAAAGTGACCTTATCTAATACAAGCTCCTTATGAATAATCTCACACGCCTTATTATTCGGCGCGAGATTATTATGAACGATTTTCTTTGGGTAAAAGAGGGTGCAACCCGAAAAGCCAATAGCGACACATAGAATAAGATAAACGGCTCTCATTTTGAAGGAGCGATTCTACCTCGTTATTACTAATCAAGTGGGTAGAGAAGCATCATCAAGAAAAAGAATGGCGTCCCCGAATACCCTTATCACAGTGATGCATGCCTTGCCGGCCATTAAAGACCTTCCACCTTAACCGGCATCGTCTCAAATAATATCAACGCACTTCCAATCTGGCCTACTGCGCCATCGCCCCAACACTTCATTGTTCCGTTGTCAATCAGGGCACAGGTATGGGACTCGCCGGTATCAGGTCCGCCAGCGCTGACAGCAATGACGGATGATAAATTAATGCCCGCCTCTGTAACAAATTGCGGGACAGTTGAATTTTCCGTGGTTCCATTCCCCAACTGCCCAGAACCATTATCTCCCCAACACTGTACTGTATTGTCCGTCAGTCTCGCGCAAGTGTGTGTCGAGCCTGCCGTAATGGATAAAGCGGAAAGACCATTTACAAGCACAGGGGTCTGCGACTGGGTTGTGTTGCCATCTCCAAGTTGTCCTGCATTACCTTGTCCCCAACAGATTACAGTTTTATCCGCCAAAAGCGCACAGGTGTGCGAGCCGCCAGATGATAACGCCGTTGCCGTCGTAATACCGGAAACCTGAACAGGTTGATTGGTAGAACCTGTGCCACTACCAAGCTGCCCGAAGTCATTGTTTCCCCAACACAAGATTGTGCCTCCAGAGAGGGCACAGGTGTGAAAACTGCCCGCCGAAATAAAGTCCGCCTGAAGATTCATTACCACACCGTCACTCGGAGTCAACAGATCCTGGTTACCCCCATTGCCGAGTTGGCCCGATAGCCCTGCGCCCCAGCAACGAACTGATTTATCAAAAAGCATAGCGCAGGTGAAATTGTTCCCGGCAGAAACCGATGTTGCGGTCGTAATTCCGGTAACATTCACCGGCGTGCTTGTGGAGTCTGTTTCCTCGTTTCCAAGCTGGCCATGGGAGTTGGCGCCCCAACATTGAATGTTGCTGGGGATTGAATTCAGGGGAAGAAGGGCACACGCATGAAAACGACCCACAGCCACAGCGCTGGCCGTTGCAATCCCGCTCACATCGACAGGAATGTTCGAGCTGTTCGTCGTGCCATTTCCAAGCTGTCCAAACTCATTATCCCCCAAACACTTTATCGTTCCACCCAGAATAGCGCAGGTATAAGAAACCCCAGTTCCAACGCCAGTAATGCCTGCAGTAATCTCCGGCACCGGTATCGGTTCTTTCGAAATCGGTCTTACATCGTCGCCTAGCTGTCCAAAATTATCCGCTCCCCAACATTGCGAACTGCCCGAAAAAAGCAAGGCGCAGGTATGAGACCCACCGGTCGAAACGGAGGAGACCCCTGAAAGCGCAGTACTGGTACCTGTTAAAACAGTTACAGGGATTGATGAATTGTTCGTTGAGTTATTTCCCAATTGCCCGACACTATTTTCTCCCCAACATCGAACGGTCTCATCAGAAAGAAGGGCACAAGTATGCGCGCCTCCCGCAAAAATAGCAGTCGCCGTTGTAATGTCGGCGACAATAACAGGGGTCGTACTATCGGTTGTGCTGCCATCACCCAGTTGTCCTTTATCATTTTTCCCCCAACACCTTACGTTCCCGCCCGCACTCACGCCTGAAAGGACAGCACAGGTATGTGCTCCGCCCGCGGAAATAGACGTCGCAGTCAGCGCTGGAATGGAAACCGGCACGTTGGAAGAGGCGCCTGCTGTCCCCAACTGTCCCGAGCTATTATCCCCCCAACATTGCACGCCTCCGCCTGAAAGAAGGGCGCATGTATGGGCGCCTCCCGCCGTGATCTGGTCAGGAAACACAAGACCACCGCTTACGAAGACCGGCTGATTCGAGTCTGCATTGAGTCCATTCCCAAGTTGGCCCGAACTATTTGCTCCCCAGCATCTGACCGCTCCATTCTGGAATACGGCACAGGTATGAGACCCGCCTGCCGTAAGAGCAATTGCGCCCAGAACGTCGCTCACCCTGACAGGTGTCTTTGAATCGGTATTGCTTTTATTGCCCAGCTGGCCATTTACGTTTTTACCCCAGCAATTTAATTTGCCGTTGATAAAAGCGGCACAAGTATGAGATCCGCCCGCCGCCATCAAGGTGGAAACACCCTTTCCACTGACAACCACAGGGATAGAGGCATTCTTCGTTGTGCCATCGCCTAGCTGTCCTGAAAAATTGCCCCCCCAGCACCGCATAGCGCCGTTGGTGAGACGCGCGCAGGTATGATCCTTTCCCAGAAACAAACCGGTCGCAATGGGATCTGTCACAGTAAGGTTGGTCTCCCCAAAAATAAATCCAGACAATGCCGTAATGATAGTAGGTGCATCATCTTTATTCACACTGGTTGCAAGCCCCTTGCTCCCTGAGATATTGCTGATCGTCGCAGTATTAAGCGAAGAACTCTGCCAGCTAACCACAGTGGTTATGTCCTGAGACGAACCATCGCTAAAAATCCCTTTTGCGGTAAATTGCTGCTTTCCTCCGAGACTAATAGAAGGATCCGCAGGTTCTACAACAATAGATTTCAGAGAGATATCTTTTACGTTCAGAGAGGCCGAACCACTCGCACCGCCAAAGTCGGCGAATATGGTAGAGGTTCCCACCCCGGTTGCGGTGGCAAGGCCGGTGGAGGGATCGATTGTGGCCTGCGACCCATCGGATGAACTCCATGTAGAAAAGGGCGTCACATCAAAAGAGGCGCCATCATTGTAGGTTGCCGTGGCTGTATATTGCAGTGTCGATCCAATCCCAATAGAGGCAGATTCGGGTGTCACCGAGAGGGACTCAAGGGTTGCAGTGTTAACATCCAATGAGGTTGTACCGGTAATATTGGCAGTCTTCGCCGTAATGGAGGTGCTGCCCGCATTGAGGGCCGTTGCAAGCCCGACATTATCAATGGTTGCTATTGCCGGCTGTGACGAGCTCCAAGCAGCAAAACTTGTTATATTTTGAACGGCGCCATTGTCATAGATGCCAAAGGCCGAGTATTGACGCGTAATACCAACCGGAATGGAAACACCACTCGTTGGGAGGATAGAAACCGAAATTAATGTGGGATTAATCACCTCCAGCTCTGATGGGAAAGGTTGGAAAGACCCTGACAACGGAATATTGTCCGCAGTCGCCGTAATGGTTGAAAAACCAACCTCGAAGGCGGTAGCAAGACCGGCGCTGTTAATGCCCGCTGCGAATCCGGTAGAGCTCCATGTAACGGAACTGGTTAAGTCTTCCGACGAGCCGCTGGAAAAAACACCGATTGCCTGAAATTGCTGGCTAGTCCCAACTGGCATAACTGGATCAACCGGTGTGACAGTCAGGGAGTTTAACGTTTGGGAAGTAACGATCAGGGTGGAAGACCCGAACACCTTTGGATCGGCCCCAAAAGCGGCAGTGGCTGTGATGGTTGCCGTACCGGGACTCAGCCCTCTTGCTAAACCATCGGTAAGGCCGATTGTCGCTTGAGATCCTGAACTCCAGGTTACAGATAATCCCAAATCCTGCGTCGAGTTGTCACTAAAAATGCCTGATGCCGTAAATTGCTGAGTGACGCCAACGGGCGCTGAAACGGAAACAGGGGTTACAGAGATTTGAGTAAGGGTAGCATTGGTCACAGTCAAGGGGGTGGAAGTCGCTGTTGTTTTGAAAGTAGCCGTAATGTTAGTAACGCCCTGGGTAATCCCTGTCGCGACGCCAGAGGAATCTATCGTGGCAACTGATGTAGAGGTTGAAACCCACGTTACAAGGGAAGTTAAATCAATGGCAGTGCCCGTACCAAATATTCCTTTAGCCGTAAACTGGCGCTTCGTTTCGTTCGCAATGGAAGAGGAGGCCGGGGCTATGGTCAGGGAGGTAAGATCACCCGGCGTGACCGTTAGAGTCGTTGTGCCAAAAATGGATCCAAGCGTAGCTGTAATCGTGGGGATTCCGATAGAAATCGCTGTAACCTTACCCTGACTGCCGGCCTCATTGCTAATCGTCGCAGAAACTGTATCTGATGAAGCCCATGTGACATCTGCGGTAATGTCCTGGTTTTGGCCATTGTCGTATGTTCCGTTTGCTGTAAATTGCTGGGTTAGCCCCGCAAAAACAAGTGGATCTGGAGGGGCAACAGAAATAGATGTTAAGGATGCGGCAATAATCCCAAGAAATGTCGATCCCTTTTTCCCTTGCAAAGTTGCCGTGATTGTAACATCTCCGGCTGCCACCCCCGTGGCTAATCCCGCACTGTCAATACCAGCAAGACTGGTATCAGATGAACTCCATGTTACGGAGGAGGTTAAATCTTCCTTTGATCCGTTATTAAACCTGCCTTCCGCTATAAAGTTTTTTGTTGTTCCAACAATAATCACAGGTTTCCCCGGTGTAACGGTAATAGAGGAGAGGATTGGATCGCTGACGCGAAGGGACGTAGAAGTGCTGACCGAATCCTTGACTACAGTAATGGTTGTTGTTCCCGCTGCCAGACCAAACGCTAACCCTGTGGTGGTGCCTGTGGTGCTAATTGTAGCAACACCCGGCAAGGAGGATGTCCATGTTGCAGTGGAAGTGAAATCTTCCATTGATCCGTCGCTAAACGTGCCTGTCGCTTGAAACTGCTTGGACTTTTGCACAGAAATCAAGGGATCGTGCGGGGTTAAGTCGATGGAGCTTAAAGTAACCAATCGCACATCCAAGGTTGATGATGCGGTGATGGCACCCGATTGCGCCGTGATCGTGACGCTCCCTATCGCTTTACCGGTGACCAAACCAGAACCACTCACAGTGGCAATAGCATTATCAGATGAAAGCCACTGTGCCGAAAGGCACAGAGCATCAGGTTTCCCGTCGCTAAACGTGCAGATTGCTGAAAATTGTTTTTGTTTCCCCACAAAGATGAAGGACACCTTTGGAAGGATGTTTACCGATTTTAAATTGGAAGAGGTTCCCCCCGAGTCGTTACCCGAACCACCCCTTTTGGAACGACGTGAACAACCCGCAAGGGTCAAAGTCAAAACAACAATAGAAACAAAAATCATCCCGTTGCGGAGATATTGATTCTTTGCAGATGTTTCCAATCTTTACCCTACCTCCCCTAGGATGGTACCACATGCATGGCAAAATAACCACGTTCATTTGGGAGATGGGCACGGTGAATTTGTTCTTTTTGATTTTCTGTATGGATTCAATCCGTTGGATTCAATGCTGGACATGGCCTGTGTGATTATGGTAGAAGATGTTTGTATTGTA
>JACPZM010000075.1 GCA_016195485.1 Candidatus Troglogloeales bacterium
CCTCCCTGACTCATTAAAAAGGAATCAACCGACATCTCCTCATCCGCATTTAACCCTATGGGCGGCTTCCAGATGGTTGGCATCTCATTTCTAAACCCTTCAACCACATAAGCACTCGGATCGTAATGGCTCTCAATGATATATTCAATTGGAAGGTACTTTCGCCCTGTTGCTTTTGAACGTTCTGCCGCGCGCAACTCGGCCCGTTGAATAATAGGACGATCAAACGGAGGGCCTGCCCCCTCTTTAATCCCCAAATTGGGGCACCGAATAGCACTCCCCTCATTCCCCAAACTATGACAGGTGGAGCACTTCCCTTTCCCAAAGAAAATCTCCCGACCCTGTTCTGGCCCAACACCCGCCGCGACAGCGCCTCGATGTCCCTGTCCTGAAATATCGGTAATAACCTCCGCTATATAAATAAATACCGACAAAACAACGAGAACAAAACCAATACTACGAATGAATGCCTTCCCCGCGCTGACTTTTTTTGTATTTATCTCTTCAGCCATGACGTTCTAGACCTCCCCCTTTCGTTGATGTGCGGAAAGTCCCAGCGCAGGGGAAAGTGTCCCAATCCCTCCCGCAATTTTCACCTCATTATCTTCTTCATGACCTGCACCGCCATGTCCTTCTGTTTTATCATCAAGTCCGGTTAGCCAGAACAGGAACGAGACCACCCCCAAAAAGACCAAGAGGCAAGCCGAGACCATCTTCGCCATGGTTGCATTGGTTGGCGTAAATGCCCATTGAGACGTATCTCGCAACACCCCGTAAATATGCCAGTCTTCACGAAGGCCAGACCGAATAAATCCCATCAACCCGATATTAAGCACAATCGCAATACAAAGCAGAATTAAAACATACTGCGCCCGTACCGGCATCTTTCCCCAGACAATTTGACCTACCTCCTTGGCCCCGCTAAAGAGATAGACATCAATCGTTGAGATGAGCAACAGACAGGTCATCATCATAGACCACTGCGTAAACGCGATACTCCGAAGCAATGGATTCGCGACCGCCATTACGATAAAACCATACGGCCCTAAAACGAAGGTAATGCAGGTCACGCCACTGACAAAATAGATCGCATGACCAATCTTTCCCTTATTCATAAAGGTTAAGGCGATAGCCAGAACGCACATCCCCATCTGCCAAAAGAGTAAATAAGCGGGGAGCTTAAAATACTTTTCGCGGTCCGCAGGGAGGTCAAAGATAGACGGATTCGCTGTATATAAAAAATGTCCATAATACCCTAGAACCATGAGGCATATTCCGCCCACAAAGCAGAGAATAACCTTTGCCCGCGTCCCTTGCTGTGAAAACGGAATCCCCTCCAATTTATTCGCGCGACGATAGAGCAGGAAGCTGACAAACGTGCACAAGATAATAAAATTAATCACGGCATTTTTAGCCGCCATCAACCCTAAAAATTTAAACGTAGGGTGATATTGCCCGCCCAACTGAATCTGCTCTTCGGCGTTTAATGGAAGGTTATGCGGCGTCAGCCAAACCGCGAAGCAAACCAGAATAATCCCCTCAATAAACTTAATATACTTACTGTATCGTTCAGAGCCTGGAATTCGTTCCATCCCAATCCAAAGATAGTAATTGCTCATGATAAAGAGCGTTCCGACCAAGATCGCCTGCAAGATAAATGTCCATGAAAAGGCCCCGCCCATCATGTTATTCCCCATCACCGAGCTAACGCTATAGACCTCTCGGCCCATCCAGTATCCGGCAAACGGAAGCGGAAGAAGTCCGGCCACGCCGATAAAATTGCTGATATATCCCATCCAGTCGTAATGCGCCTTTTCCTCTGGGGTTTGCGCCCCTAAATAACGAACGGCGGCGTAAGCCCCTCCGACAAAACCACCAAAAGCGATATTTCCTAAAAGACGGTGAATGTTAATGGGGTGCCACAAAGGAGTATTCATCGCCTGCCAAGCTGTCCCGATAAACTGACTTGTTTCCTTGTCAATCTGCACAGGACTCATCATAAAACCGGCCCAGCTATTGGCAATCCCCATCAGCACAACGCCCCAAACATTGAGCAAAACCCCGAGCCAGATATGCGCCCCCTTGTTTTTCTCCAGCTTATGCCAGAGATAATAGTAGAGATAGAGCGTAAAAGACTCCCCGAAAAAGATCAGGGCGTAGATATAAAAAACATCGTGAAATACACCTGTCATATACCCCATAAATCTTGGATAAAGCCCAAACAACGAGAAGGCCAAAAGACCGCCCAGCGCGGCTGTGGTTGAAAACGCCCCTGAAAGCAGTTTCGTAAATTCGTACGCCAGTCTATCATAACGCGCATCTTTCGTCTTGGCCCCAATTGCCTCTAAAGTCACCGCGAACATAGGGACCCCCAGCACAAACGCGCCGAACATCAGATGAACTTCCGCCACAAACCAGATGACATTTCGCGAATTAACGCCCAAGAAAGTGCGATACTCATCGGTACTGGGTGCAGGCCCAGCCGCATAAAGCGTTGTCGAAAGCAGGAACAGGACAAAAAGGCCAACGTACAAGGACAAAGCCAACTTCGCCCATCCGATTTTCTGCTTACCCATTTTCCTTAATATGCTTTCCATTTTATATCTCCTTACTCTAACTCCCCCTGTCCCTTTTGGGGAATTTCTCCTACCGCGCTCTCTTCAAGTCCATATATTTTACGGACACCAACCGGTGTCCCAGCATATCCACCGCCACAGGGCAGGCCTCAAGAGGAAGATACCCTAAAAGCGGTTCAAACTCCCCGTTTATCGGCTCCATGTCCAAAAAAAGAACCTCGCCAAATACCTTTCTGAATCCTTCTACCGCAATACTTACTGGCCCACCGACCTCACCGACCACCGTGGTCTGATTCGCAAGCCCCATCTCCACTGTTTCCATCTGCCTTAACGTTCCCAGCCGCTGTTTCCAAACACTCGGCAAGGTCAAATGTGATGCGCCCGTATCAACAAGCGCACTACATAGAATCTGTTTCTCCGGCTCGAATGGATTACCAATAGCTACCTGCGTAACAATGCGTCCCACTCCACCCCCCTATCCTTTTTTTGGCAAAAGCGAAACATCCAATTTTGCATCACCGCCTTTAATCGTTACCTCTTTGGTCTCTTTTCCCAATGCCTCATGCCAGATTTCTACTTGATAAGTTCCATCGGGAACGTCGGAAATCTTAAAATTTCCGCTTGCATCAGAGACGACCGTGTAGGGAGAATCGGCCACAACAAACCATGCCGACATTAACCCCCTGTGAATGTCGCATTGTACTTTAATGGTTTCCGCTACTTCAAATTTAGGAGAGGTAATTCTTTTTAAAGTTGTCGGTTGTGCCTTATTTAGAGGCGGATTCTCTTTCGGAAAGGTGTGGATGTTGTGCGTAATTGGATCGTTATTCACAACATCAATCACCGCCCCTTTTGGAATAATTAAAACATGCGGGTGAAACCGGCACTTTTGCTGGACAAACTCAATCTTCTTTGACGGATCAAGCGCTTTTCCGCCCTTTACATCTTTAATGGTAATAACGGCATTTGCAACCCCCTTGTCTTTTGACAACATGAGCTTTTCTGAAGGACGATCAGCGGCGCCACAAACCTCCGGATCTTTATCTACTTTAACCATAGGCAACTTAGGCGCATCAACACCCAACTTAATTGTCCCTGAAAGCGATCCTGCCTGTGCAGTTGCAACACCAAAACCGGCTAAAAAAACTGTTGTAAAAACAAAACTTTTCTTCATTTTTTTCCTCTCCTTGTTTATAAAGGGCGATTCACGAATCGCCCCTACAATTTACCATGATTTTTCCTTAACTTTCTTTGAAGCAACAACAAACACCCAAATACACCGAATGCCACCAACGGCGGCTTAACATAAACATCTCTTGGAATGGGCGGCTCTAACAATAAAAAGTACCAGTGAGAAATGGATCGCTTTGTATTGGACTCGGCATTGTGCCCATCCCAGGCGTAGAATGCAATGGGAACAAACTTGCCTGCCTCAAACTGCATATCCTTTTCCTGATCGGCCGTCATAAGGGATCGCTTGATCACGACTTTATATTGCCCCTCATGGTATCCGCCCCCACCTGAAAGCGCTTGATTTGCGGAACCCTGCACTACCTCTTTATCAATCCCGTTCGCATTGCTTTCTTGCAACCTCCCCGCTTTCCATGTCCAGAGATTCACCCCGTTTTTTTCATCCCCCATGAGGAAGTACGGTTTTCTAAGCCCCTCCAGCGCATGACTTGGAAATTGAATGGCGACCGCGTCATCCAATGCAGTCGCAACAGGTTTCTCCTCGCCCCCCGCAGAGGTCGCACCTTCAAACAGATCCTCATCGCCTTCTCCACCGACTACAGGTAGAGGCTCCCCATCTTTACTCTCACTGGGATCATTCCATCTCAGCAAAAATGCAATCTCTTTATCGCTATAAACAGATTTTACAAAAATATCCCTTACGGTTGGCGTAAAATGTCTCGGCTCTCGAATGACCTGCCCGACCATCGGAAACCAGTACTCCGCCCCTCCGCCCGCCCCTGCATCCTGCCAGAATGGGTCTGATGGATCTGCAGGGATATTCCCTAAAACCTTTTTAGATTTAATCACGCCATTGATCTCCGGCCGACTTGAGGGAGAAAGAGAGCGAACGAAATTAGCCAAATGCCAGCTTTTCTCATTATCAAGAGAGTCCTTAAACGACGGCATCGGCGTTCCGTTCAAGCCGGTATTGACTCGCATATAAATATCTTTTGCCTCGCCGCCGCCGCGAAAATGCCAGTTGAGCGTCAAGTTCCTCGGACGAATGGGGTCACCCTTATCGTCCGTTAGTGTCAATGCGGATGGCCCATTTCCCCGCCCTTCGTTCCCATGACATTTAAAACATTCCAACGACTTAAAAAGTGCCCTCCCTTTTTCAATACTTTCATCAGAAGACGCAATCTCCTTCCCAACCTCAATCACGGGCAATGCCTCTTTCTGTCGTTCAAACTTCTTTGTAAAAGTCTTGACATAAGCAATAACATCCCGCCGCTCTTGGGAAGACAAAATACTTTCCCACGAAGGCATTCCGGTTCCGGGCAAACCTTTTGTCACAACCTTAAAAAGATCATCATCCGTAGGGATCATCCCATTTGGAGTCGTTCTATACTTGAAGAGACCCATCGTAAAATCGCGCGGCCTTGGATTAAAACGCTCCGCCGCCGGGCCATCTCCTCCCCCTTGCTCCCCATGACAAAAGATACACCGTTTTGTATAAATCTTTTTCCCGGCCTCAACATTGCCAAAACCAGATTTCTCTTGAGCAAAAGAATTACTGCTCAAGAGCATGAGGAATAATAAGATAACAACTTTTCGCATAACAATCTTATTCATATTTTCACAGCGGGCACAACGTGCCCGCTAATACCGCCGGCGGCCGTTGCCGCCTACTCCCATGTTCGGGGTTTGTATCCTGTATAATCGTATAAAAACAAAATAGCCTTCCATCGGTCTTCTTCGGGCAATATAGCCTCCCAGCGCGGCATGGCTGAATTCCATGGCGTTGACTCTTCGGGCAACCCAATTCCCCCTTTACTAATGCGCCAGAAAAGATACGACTCTTGAAGCATGTTAATGACCCCATTCTCTTGAAAATTTGCAGGACGCAGATTAAAGCCTTCGGCAAAGATACCGGTTCCGTCTAACTTATCCCCATGGCAAAAGACACAATTCCTGTAAAATACCTCTCCGCCTCTTTTGACATTCTCTGCAAAATGTTCATGATCCTCTCGATAGGGGTTATACATGCCCGTAAATTCTGTTGGCGGCGCTGGATGAACAATCCGCTGTTCCAATGGCGGCTCATAACTTGGCATGTTTGCTTGATAGCTCCGGTGCCCAAAAAACAAAGGAATAATAGCAAACATCGCAACACGACCCAATTTCCGTACCGCTGAATCCGTTTGATCGCCCGCAATAAAACGCTTAATGGGACCAAAAAACGCCTCCGCATCTTCAGGGAATACAGACACAAAGAGAAGGATACAGACCGTAATCAACGACATATACATGAAGATGACGCTGGAAGGCAGACTCGGACTAACAAGAAATTTCAGCGCCAGGTAAAGCGAAACCCATATAATAGCAACTTTTCCAATTAAAGGAATACGCATTTATACCACACCCGCCCCTTGATGATGTCCCTTAAAACTAACGAGATAAGAGAGGATGTCTTTCATCTCTTTTACAGTCATTTTTTCATCATAAGCCGCTGGGTGATATGCTGACTTTTCAAAAATAGCAGACCGAATTGCTACAATCTCCTTTTTATTCAAAACAGGAAGAAGATCAGGACCCTTATCCCCACCCGCAGAGGTCGCACCCCCCTCAACCGTTCCGATTTTATGACATAAAGCACACTCCATTTTAGTAAAGACCTCTTTGCCAGAAACAGCATCGCCCAAAGAAACGGTTTCTACCGCAGGCGCGGCGCCATCCTGATGCTGACCCACTGCCAAGGCAATCACCTCTTCAGGCGTAATCTCGACAGACCCAGAGCTTTTTTGTAAGAAGGAGAAAACAGTGAGCATCTCCGGTTCAGTCAAACCAATGGGCGGCTTATTAATCTGTGGCATTCGGGCGGCAAACCGCTTTGGAGGACTGCTGGTGAAATCCATATAGACATACGCCTCTGGATTTGTATACGTCTCATATTCAAACTCGCGGGTCAATTTGATCCCAACGGGATTCTCACCGCCGAGATTCGGACATCTTCCAGAAGTTCCTCCGCCCAATGCGTGGCACAGGGCACATTGCCCCTTCCCAAAGAATATCTTCTGCCCAATTTCAACAATGTCATCTACCGTTTTAACCTTTGCCGCATCAAATTTTTCCTCTTGGGGAGGCATAGAGACCTCTTGTGGAATTTGCCGTGCAATATAGGCAAATCCCCCAAGAATTGAAGCAATAAATACCAGAACGCGAAGGATATACATCTAGGCTTTATCCCCCAGAGCTTCCAGTACACGGGCCGACGATGTGAGCTTCTTCCCCGCCTTATCTGGCAAGCCCGCCACCCAGAATATAAAAAGGACAATCAGGCAAAATGCAAACGTGATGGCCGCCATCATGGAAGCGGCGAAACCAACAGACGGGGTGAAGGCGTAGGGAGAAGTATCGCGTAGCACGCCATAGATATGAAAATGAACCCGCGATGCGGAACGCACATACCCCATCAATGTCATGGTGAGAATCACCAAGATACCGTTTGAGATCAACACATATTGAGACCGAGGCGGCATCACCCCCCATGTCATACTCCCCGTCACCTTTGCGCTTTTTAAAGAAAGCGCAGTCAACGGGGTTACGGTAATCAGAACAAACAGAACAACCAATACCTGCGCGGTTGACAATATCTTCACGCGCACCACGGCAGGAACATAATAGCCATAGACACCCAAGCTGATAACAGCAATGACCGCAACCGCAAAAAGGAAATACTGGAAGTAAAGCGCACCTTTTGCCCACGAACGGGTTGATTCCTGATTCGCCCTCCAATAAAGGAGAAAGCTGATAAACGTGGTCAAGATCATTAGATTGACTACGGTCAACTTTGCCGACATGACACCAAAAACACCTAAGAGCGGATGATGCGTCCCCCCCATTGCACGCGCTTCACTGAGAGATGCCACAAGAGAATGAGGCGTTAGCCAAACAGCGAAACAAAGCACCAAGGTGATCACCATGGCCAGTATATATTTTTTATAGCGTGCTTCTACCCTTGCGCGATACGCCAATCCCTGCCAAAAGTAATAGTTCGCGCCCAAAAACAACACACCGATTTGAATTGCCTGTAAAATAAAAAGCCATGAGAGAACGCCCCCCATCAGGGTAATGCCCATCTGCTGATTATATTCGTAGACTTCCCGCATGAGCCAATATCCGGCAAACGGAAGAGGCAATAACCCGAAAACCCCAACGAAATTTCCGATATACCCCATCCAGTCGTAATGCTCTCGCTCCTCCTGCGTTTTCGATCCTAAATACCGCACCGCAGCATAGGCGCCACACATAAATCCGCCCAACACGATATTACCAATAACACGATGGATATTGACTGGATTCCATGTTGGATTATGAACAGCGGCCCAGAGCCGTTCCCAATACCCCATGGTCGCACTTAAGACCACAGGAGAGGCCTGAAACGAAAGCCATGCGTCGGCCGTCCACATGATCGCCAACCCTATCAAGTTTAAAAGCAGACCCATAAAGAGATGGAGCTTCTTTTTTCCCGCCATGTAATCCCAGCCGTACCAATAGATATAGAGCACGATTGTTTCCAGAATAAAAAGAAATGCGTAAAGCAGAAATGTTGGAAAAAACACACCGGAGAGAAAATTAAAGAGCTTTGGATACATCCCGACCAAGAGAAAGAGAAAAATAGCGCCAAAAGTTGCCGTAGTCCCAAAGGATGCCGTTAAGAGTTTTGTGAATTCTTTGGCCAGCTTGTCATAACGAATATCGCCGGTTCTGTATCCAATATATTCGCATACGAGTGCGAAGATTGGAACGCCCAAAACAAATCCTGCAAACAAGATATGAAGCTGCGCAATCACCCAGACCGCATTGCGGCTTCCGATATAGGGAATATCACGATATTCCGCCATAGCCGATCCGGCATCTTCCGCGAAGGCGACCCCATTCTTCAAGAAGGCCCCTAGCAAGAACAAGCCCAAAGAAAGCAGAATCAGCCAGCCGCCTCTTTTCATAAAACCACGAAGTTGCGTAAAGAGATTGCTATTCATTTTCCTTTCAACTTCAACCCCGTCACCCACCAAAACACAACCCCCTGAATCCCCCTTTAATGAAAGGGGGAAACCCATCCTTTAATGGCTCACTGCCCTCACTCTGTTTCTCTGCCTGTACCATCTCCGCCAAACTGCGGGTCTTTTAATGTGCCCAGATACAGTGTGACAGCTAACGCATCTTCTTCCGGTAAATCTAAATTTGGCATTCTTGTATTTGGCTTAAAAGACTGCGGATTACGCACCCACCTATAGATAAACTGCGGCTGTAACATAAAACCTGCCCGCGACAGATTGGGGCCAAGCAATCCGCCTTTTCCCTTCACCTTATGACAACCAATACAGCCAAACTCGTCAAACACGGTTGCGCCTGTTTCTATCAACTCCGCCTTAACCATCTCATCTGTGACCTTTGACGTCATGATAGCATCAAAGTCCGCCTCTGTGACAGAAGCGGCATGAGGCCGCTTTAAATTATATGGCTTGGCCTCATCAAATTTTACAGCTTCGCCTTTGTAAGGATGTAATGTGCGAATGTAGGAAACCAACGACCATATCTCCTGTTCCGAAAAGACCTTGCCAAAGGTGGGCATCGTTGGGGCAAGATCAACCCCAGCCCCGCCCTTCTCAATCACCTCATAAATTTCTTTATTGCTTAACTTGGCCATGTACGGCTCGGCTTTATCTGTCAAATCCCTTGCGTGAGGATCAAGATTGTTTGCATTGTAGCCATTCCCAGCGCCCCCCTCACCATGACAAGGACTACAATACTTCATAAATGTCTTTTTTCCTTCGGCGACCTGCTTCGGCTGACACCCTAAAATCCCTCCGAAGACAAAAAGGAGGAGCATAGTAACAGGCGAAAAATTAAATTGCAATCTTTTCTGCATAATTATCTTAAAGTACGGGCGAAAAATCTTTCGCCCCTATACCCTCTCCTTACCTTTCTTATACCGCCTTCCAATCCAAAACTCTATCCCAATCACAAAAACAGCAAAGATTGTCGGATAGATATATCGCGTCGGCGGATCCGGCGGCTTCAGCAACAAATAATACCATGCGGAGATAGATCGCTTGCTATCTATGTCCCCATTTGAGCCATCCCAAGCCGAAAAGGCAATGGGGATAAATTGCATCGGCTTAAATTGCAGATCGTTTTTATCCGATGTCGTCAAAGCTCTCTTAAAGACCGCACGATATTGACCATCTTTATAAACCCACTTCCCACTAAACTGCTGGCTTTCCGGCCCTTGTGGCACAAACCGAATACCGACATTATGTTCTTGTCCAGTAGCGTTGAGCTCCTCTATTGCAGGTGCCGCCGTATTGAATCGGGCTACATAAACAGGATTCGCAGGGTCTCCCATAATAAAGTAGGGACGTTCATCCGACTTAATGACCGATGGGAATTGAATAGCAATCGCGTCATCCCCCTCTGCCCCCTCC
>JACPZM010000067.1 GCA_016195485.1 Candidatus Troglogloeales bacterium
TGTTCGACTTCGAGAAGAAACTCATCTTCCCATCGTCCTCGTCGATGATCCTTTAATCACAGTGGTCAATGGAACCGGAAAGGTATTAGACGACTTGGAGCTGCTCCGAAAAGTCTCCATTGCTTCTGAATGGTCACGGTAGGGAGAAATGCCGTCTTGCAGCAGAACACAGGCTGGAAGCCTGTGCCACTCCTCATCTCAATGGCAAAGCAGAGAAGGTAGCACAGGCTTCCAGCCTGTGTAGCAAATGATACGGCAGGAAACGCTCTATAAACGATTAGTGATCTCCTTACTGTCTGCGGTGGTTGTGATTTTTTTTGTTGCTGTTGGCATCTATAAGAAGCCTGTCCAATGGGCGGAATCGCTTGTGGGAGGGGTCATCTACTCGGTTCAGGAGGGACTTGCCGTTCGGTTACAGGGCCTACTGAATTTTAAAGATGCCTCCCCGTTAAAACTGATCGCTGCGAACGTGATTGGACGGGAGATGGGCCCATGGTTTCAGACTTTTATGATTAATAAAGGAAGTTCCGAAGGCGTTTTGGTAGATATGGGGGTCATTGTTCCTGATGGGGTCGTGGGAAAGGTGATAAAAAGCCTGCCGCATAATGCGCAAGTTTTGTTAATGACCGATACGAACAGCGCAATTGCCGCAATGGTTCAACGGACTCGCGAGGGAGGAATCGTGCAGGGGATGGGGGAAAATGGCGCTCGACTCAAATATCTTCCGCGCGTCTCAGAGGTTTTAGAGGGGGATATTATGATTACTTCGGGATTGGAGGGAAGTTTCGCTAAAGGCGTTCCGATTGGACAGATTAAAAAAATAGAGCGGCCGGAAGACGGCTTTTTTCTGAATATTACATTAACGCCTGCAATCGCATTTTCAAAGCTGGAAGAGGTACTGGTGCTCTCCTTCCAAGAAAACCCACAATGAAAACGGTTTCCTTAAAATGGCTTTATCCTATTTTTATTTTTTCCATTCTGATTCTTTTTGTGCCGGCACAAACCCTGCTTTTAGAATCAGTCAAAATCGGAGGCGTAAAGCCAGATATTGGTTTAGTCCTCGCGTACCTTATCGGACTGGGATGGGGACGAAACCGGGGTCTCTTTTGGGGGCTTCTTTTAGGGGGTTTGCAGGATTTTTTTTCAATAGGTTCCGTGGGGCCTCATTGCCTTTTTAAGGGACTTATCGGATTTGGAACCGGACTTTTAGAAACTTTTTTTTTGTATTTTTCCTTACAGGCCCATGCCATCGTCGTTTTCTTAATTTCACTACTTCATGATCTTCTGGGCGAGATACTTTTTCACAGTGCAAACGGCGACCTGATAGGTGTATCTTATGCCATGTTGGGACGATGGATTTATAATTGTTCCATTGTGATGGCCATTCTTTTTCTGGTATTAAAACAGGCGCGCCTTGAGAAATTCCTTGTTGAAAAAGGCGCTCGATGAAGGCTCGGTATTTTCCGGCAGAAGAAACGCAAGAAATTCAGACACGGGCCTACTGGTTTTTTGGATTTATCGCAACGGTTCTGATCGTTTATCTTGCCCGCGCTTATGACCTTCAGATTAATCAGAAAAGTTATTTTGAAGGACTCGCAGAAAGCAATAGGATGCGTGTCGTTCCCATCCCCGCCTCCCGCGGTATCATTTTTGACCGCCATGGCATTCCGCTTGTAAACAACATTCCCAGCTTTAATCTTTATGCGGTTCACGGCGATATGCAGGATCCAGAGAAGGTACTAACCCGTCTTGCAGGGTTGGTTTCCATTGACGCATTGCCCCGTCTTCGCAAGGAATTTCTTGATAAAAAGGATCCATATGGGACGATAAAGATTAAAGAGAATCTCTCCCTTGCAGAAATCGCTAAGGTGGAAGGGCATTCATTAGACCTGCCGGGGGTTCAAATCACGGCCGAGCTTCGACGCAATGCTGCCTATGGGCCCCTTGCAGCCCATAGTGTCGGCTATGTTGGGGAGGTTTCAAAGGAGCAGTTAGCCTCCGAACGTTATCAAAATTTCCGACAGGGGGATCGGGTCGGTCAGTTCGGGATCGAACAGGCGTACGATACCTTGATTCGAGGCGTTCCGGGACAAAAATGGATTGAGGTGAATGTCGTTGGGCAAGAACTCAATCTCCTTCGAATAAACAAACCGGTCGAGGGGGACGATATTTTTCTGACGTTGGATTTAGATTTACAGAAGGTTGCGGAAGAGGCATTAGGGGAAGAGGCAGGCAGTATTGTCGCGATCGATCCAACCAATGGCGAGATTCTGGCTTTGGTCAGTCATCCCGCGTTTAATCCAAACGATCTCTCGGAAGGGACATCCGCAGGGACACTCCTTTCCCTTCTAAACGATAAAGGCCGCCCCCTGATGAATCGTGCTATTCATGCCCAGTATCCACCCGGATCGACCTTTAAAATTATAATGAGCGCCGCATTGTTGGAGTCAAAAGATGCCCTACCTTCCAATTCTATAAACTGCCATGGATTCTTCCAGTTTGGGAATCGCGCTTTTCGGGATTGGAAAAAAGGGGGGCATGGGAGCGTTGATCTGCATCGCGCCATTGTTGAGTCATGCGATGTCTATTTCTACCAAATGGGAAACCGGATGGGTGTTGACACCATTGCCAAGTTCGCGAATTTTTTGGGATTAGGCAAGCCCACGGGGATTCCGCTCGCCTCTGAAAAATCGGGGCTTATCCCAAGCACCGTGTGGAAACAAAAGGTGTTGAAGGAACCCTGGTATCCGGGTGAAACCCTTTCCGTTTCCATTGGGCAGGGATATGTCCTTGTCACGCCTCTTCAAATGGCGGCCATGATTTCGGCTGTGGCCAACGATGGGATATTGTACACCCCCAGGTTGTTATTGAAGAGCAAAAGTCGGCAGACTGGCGAGTATCAAGCCGTGCCTGTTGCAACCGGGGCAAAGGTGCCAATCTCAAAAGAAACATTAGGAATCATAAAAAGCGCACTGGCGGATGTGGTGGCAACCCCCCATGGCACAGCGTATGGGTCCCGGTCCGCGTTGATTCCGTTTGCTGGAAAAACCGGGACGGCGCAGGTTGTGGTAATGAAAAAAGGGGAAGTTAAAAAAGCGCTTTCGAAGGAGGTCAACGATCATGCATGGTTTGTTTCCTACGCCCCCGTGGACAACCCAAAAATTGCTGTGGTTGTATTAGTGGAACATGGCGGCCATGGCGGATCGGCCGCGGCCCCATTGGCTAAAAGGGTCATCGAGGCTTATTTGGCCCCGTCAAAACAACCGAGTCTGTAACCGAACCACCCCTACCCCTCCTTGGTTAAGGAGGGGAGTTGAAGAAGGAGAGCGTAAAAAGAGTGATGCCACTGATTCAGCAAAGAAGGTTTGATATTTTCGATTGGTCTTGTTTCGTTGTTACTTTTATGATTTTCGGAATCGGCCTCCTTACAATCTACAGTGTCACTTCGGCGGTTCCCTTTTCGCTTGTACAAATGCCTCTTTACCTAAAACAGGTTTTTTGGATTTTTCTTGGACTGATTGTTTTTATCTTCTTTGCGACCGTTGATTATCACGAAATCGCCCGGTTTGCCTATCCACTTTATATCGTAGCTGTGATTCTCCTCATTTTGGTATTCGCAACTGGGCGAACGATTCAGGGCGCACAACGTTGGGTTACGTTTGGGACGTTCTCCTTTCAGCCTTCGGAGTTGGCCAAGGTCAGCACGCTTTTACTTTTAGCAAAATATTTCTCGGATCACCCCGCAAATCAGGGCTTGAATATTCAAAAACTTTTTGCCCCGGCCGGTTTGTTGCTGATTCCAACGCTATTGGTATTAAAGCAGCCCGATTTAGGAACTGCACTTGCCCTACTATTCATCTTTTTTAGTATCGTTTTTGTTATTGGGTTGCGATCAAAATTCCTGATCTACCTGTCTTTGTTATCTCTGATGCTGGTTCCTTTTATTGGACAGATTTTATGGAGCGGGTTAAAGGAATATCAAAAAGACAGAATTCTCACCTTTTTGAATCCGGCAGCCGACCCCATGGGATCGGGATGGCATCTGATTCAGTCTAAAATTGCCATAGGGTCAGCAGGGTTTTGGGGCAAAGGCATTGTGGGCGGAACACAGAGTCAACTTAAATTCCTTCCCGAAAGGGCCACCGACTTTATTTTTGCTGTTTTCTCAGAAGAATGGGGGTTTCGGGGGGTTGTTATTTTGTTTATACTTTTTACGTTTTTATTCTGGTGGGGCATTGATGTGGCCAATAAATCAAAAGATCTATTGGGGATTTTAATCGCAGTGGGAACCGTGGGGCTGCTCTCATACTATTTTTTGGTGAATGTTGGGATGGCGTTAGGGGTGCTCCCCGTGGTGGGGGTGCCGCTCCCCTTTGTGAGTTATGGGGGGTCGGCCATGATTACGAACTTGGGGCTTTTGGGCCTTCTTTTGAATATCAAACTAAAACGGTTTGTTTTATTTCATTAAAATGGCCTGTTAGAGAATATGGAGATTTTATCATGTCAAATGAGATTGTTATTAATACGACCCCGGAAGAGACGCGGGTCGCGCTCTTGGAAAACAAAACATTAACAGAACTTTATTTTGATCGGAAACGGGATCGGGGCATTCTGGGAAATATCTATAAGGGTGTGGTCGAGAAGGTCCTTCCTGGGATGCAAGCGGCCTTTGTTGATATTGGGACCGAAAAAGCGGCATTCCTCTACGTCGCGGATGTCATAACAGAACAAGAAGCCAATGCCCCGTTTACTGAAGAGGCTGAAGCGGTTGAGTTTGAAGAGGGATGGGAGGAGAAGAAAGAGGAAGAAGAGGCCGAATCGATGGATGAATCGATGTCTCCTCAAGAAAACGACACAACAGTTCCTGTCATTCCAAGGATTCAGCGGAGAGGTCATCCCAGTATTGAGGCACTGCTTAAGCAGGGGCAGGAGGTTGTCGTACAGGTTTCAAAAGGACCTATCGGGACAAAAGGCCCGCGGGTAACGACCTACATTTCTCTCCCGGGGCGGTATCTGGTTTATATGCCGCAGGTCAACCATCTGGGAATCTCCCGGCAGATTGGACGAGAAGAGGAACGACACCGACTGAAAGATATTATTTCTCGACTCAGAAAACCGAAAACCGGCTATATTGTGCGAACCGTGAGCGAAGGAATGACGGAAACTGAGGTTAAAAATGATATCGAGTTTCTGGAATTGGTCTGGCAAGACTCCTTAAAAAAGAGAGACAAATTAAAGGCGCCCGCGCTTTTGCATACCGATTTAGACTTGGTCTTCCGAACAGCCCGCGATCTTTTTACGAAGGAGATTGACCGATTCGTCATTGATTCAAAGCCAGACTATGAACGGATCAAAGATTTTGTCGGAACCTCTCTTCCGTCGTTTGCTTCCCGTGTAGAGCTATGGGAAAAGGATGAACCGATTTTTGAGGTGTATGGACTGGAAGATGAGATTGTCAGGGCGAAAAATCGCCGTGTCTGGCTGAAATCGGGCGGGTACCTTGTGATTGACCGCGCGGAGGCGCTAACCGTGATTGATGTCAATACAGGCCGATTCGTGGGGAAGAAGGGGTTGGAAGAAACCATTTTTAAGACAAACATGGAGGCGGCAAAAGAGATAGCGTGGCAGCTTCGGCTTCGGAACATTGGAGGGATTATCATTATCGATTTTATCGATATGAAGAAAGAGAAACATAAAGAGTCCGTTTTCAATACACTTGTTAATGCCGTATCAACGGATAAGGCCAAAACGAATATTTTGAAAATTTCCGATTTGGGGCTCGTCGAGATGTCCCGCGAGCGAACGCGAGAGGCACTTTTAAGAGTCTTGTGCGAGCCTTGTTCCTATTGTGAGGGGAGGGGATATACCAAGGCGCCCACAACCATCTGTTATGAGATTTTTAGAGAAATTCGCAGACTGACACCTTCCGCAAGCGAGAAAAAAATTGTGGTTGCCGCCCACCCGACGATTGTCGGAATACTTCAGGAGCAGGAACATCACGGACTGGATGCGTTAGAGAGAAGCCACCATAAAAAAATCATCCTGAAAGCCGATGCAAATTTCCATATTGAGCAGTATGATATCTATCTGCTGTAGGAGGTTTGTTTTATTCCGATGAAGATTCACGAAAGATCTATTCTGAAAATTGTTGCAGGAATCGATCAGGTTGCGCGTCTTTTTTTAAATCCTTCTCATCCCCTTCGAAAAGAAGCCGAATCTGCACTGACACAAACTTCTTCTAAAGAGATGGCGCAATTTATAATCGAGGATTGTTTTTCCAAGTTGACCTCTCGTTCGTTACTGGAACTTCTTACGGAAGAGCTGGGAGACCCTCTCATGTTGGATGTATTTCGACCCAAACGGAATGGCAGTGGACTGACAAGGGCTTATGGCCCTCGGATCATAACCCATATCTTGCCGAGCAATGTTCCAAGCATCTCCGTTATCAGTTTGGTCTGTGCCCTCTTGGTGAAGTCCAATTCGATTGCTAAAATCAGCGAAAAAGATTCTACCCCGTCTTTGGCAGAACTTTTTGTCCGGGGATTACAATCCGTAGATGACACCCTTGCCCAGTCGATCACGCTAGGTTCATGGGAGCACGAACAAACATCAAGGGTGTTGCAACCCGGCGAGCAAAGCGAGCATCTGGGTGGGGCGACGCGAGCCCCCATAATAGATGCGTTTCACCGCGCCGAACTTGTTATTCTTTATGGATCGGATGAAACGATTGATGCCCTGTGTCCCCATATTCCACCTGCGACGAGGGTCATTGTACATGGCCCCAAGGTGAGCCTTGGCATTGTTTCTCGGGATATGATTTCACGACAGGTCGCGCAAGATGCGGCGTGGGACATTGCCCTCTACGATCAGTCCGGATGCCTCTCTCCCCATCTTTATTATGTTGAAGAAGCAGGAAAAGACGCTCCGATTGTCTTTGCCCAATGGGTTGCGGAAGGCTTGGAAAAGATTCCATTGCCCAAAGGGCTGGCCTCACTGACTGCGGGATCGGCCATTCAACAGTTGCGGGGAGCGATCCCATTAAGAGGAGGCGCTGTTTTTGCGTCTAAAGAGGGGTTAGACTGGACGGTTCTCTACGATCCGGATCCCGTTTTTTCTTCTTCCCCCTTATCCAGAACTGTTTTTATAAAACCGATTAAAGCGCTTTCGGATCTGGGGCCTTACCTAGAGCCAGTTTCCCCCTATTTGCAAGCCGTTGGCATCGCCGCGCCGCCCGCACGAATGGAGGGGATGCTGCATCAACTTGGCTTATTAGGGGCCAATCGTATATGCCCCATTGGGAAGATGCAAAAGCCGCTTTTGACTTGGCATCATGACGGCCGATTCCGGATTTTAGATCTGCTGAGATTTGTGGATTGGGAGGAAGGCGCCGTCCCCCCATTGTGAGTAATAATCATAAACTGCGTCTGCTCGGCAAGCCGCTCGATGGCAAGCGCAAACCTGCGCGTATTTTCATCATCCAGCGGCGCATCCACTTCGTCTAATACGCAAAAGGGAGCCGGCTGATTGAGAAAGGTGGCAAATAATAACGAGAGCGCGGTCAATGCCTTTTCTCCTCCCGATAAAAGACTAAGGGATTTAGGCCTTTTCCCTGGCGGCGCGGCAACAATTTCAATCCCAGACTCCAACGGATTTTTCGCATCGACCAAAACAAGCTCTCCCTTTCCGCCGCCAAAGAAGGAGGTAAACGTCTCGCTAAATTTCTCATTGAGCGCGTGAAAGGTTTCAATGAACAGCCCTTCCGTTGTTTTATTGATCTTCGCAATGGCCGATTTTAAATCTTCCGTAGATTTGGCCAAGTCCTCTTCCTGCGCTTTTAAGAATTCATAGCGTTCTGTTAACCCTTTATACTCTTCAATGGCGGAAAGAGAAACAGGGCCCACCGCTGTGAGCGACCCCCTCAATTGATCCCTCTTTTGCCGCATCTCCTCCAATGTAGGGGCGCTGCTTGCTGCGCCCTGATTATTTTCAGAAAGCAGGTCTGTTGCAATTTCAATCTGGTATTGCGTCAAGATGGTCTCCCGAATTTTCTCCAGTGTCATCTTCGCTGTAATCTGCCGCACCGAGTTATCGTTCAGGGCAGCGACAATATTATTTTTTTCCAATAATAGTTTTTTGCCTTCCGCCTCTAATGAAGCGAGTATCTCGAGCGTCGATGCGTGATCCTCCGCGATCTTCCGAACTGCTTCTAAAATCCTGTTTCGTAGAACAGCTGATTCCTCTATTTCTAAAAGCGATTCTGATTCTTCCTCTTCCGCTAAAACCGATTTCCCGATCAGCGAGGCCAAGAGCCCCATTTTATCTTCTCTGCGGCCTTTAAGTAATGCTGAAGAACGAGCGATCTGATCCATTTTTTCCAACACCCGCTGCTGTTTCTCTTTCAGAGAAATAAGTTGCAACTGTAATAATACCAGCCCCTCTTCCACCTCCTTTTTTTCAGACAAGACTGTTTCTCTCTCCTGCATGGATAAAGAAAAGAGACGCTCTTTCTCCTCTTTCTGCTGTTCTAATACTGCGATAACCAGAAGCTCCTTTTCCCTGCTTTCTGAAAGAGTGGCGCCTTCTTGACTCTCTGCCTCTTGTTCGAATAGAAAGGTCTGGTGTGTTAATTGCATTTTATCGTTTTCTAAAGAGCGCGCGTTCATCTCTTTTTGTAACGTTTGTATTTTAAACTCACTTTCACGAACGGCCCCCTCCAACTGCTCTGTCTGAAATTGTGTTTCCCGTTGAACTGTCCTGTTCTGATCAATCCTCGTTTCTAATTGTTCCGCTTCAGATTGTAATTTCGCCGTCTCTTCGGAAAGTGCGGCCATCCCCCTTTTTTGCTCAAAAAGACGGCTCCCTTCCCCTCCCGAAAAAATTCCAGCAGGATCGACGACCTCCCCCTGTAGAGAGACAATCAATTTCAGATGTTCAGGTAGAGGCGCAGTCGTAAACCATAGAAGGGCAGAGTCGATGTCACGCACAACCCACACGCCATCTAAAAGCCTTTGGACAACCGCTTCATATCCCTCTTTGCATGAGACAAGATGAACGGCTGGACCAATAACTTCTGGGAGCAAAGGAGATTCTACCGCCTTCTCCGACTGAAACCGACTGACAGGGGAGTGTAAAAGAATGAATGTACCGCGTCCGGATTTTAATGCTTGAAGCTGTTTGATCCCTTTTTGAAGGTCTGCGATATCTTTGACGACCATCCCGCGAAGCCGCTCTCCCAACGCGGCCTCAATCGCTTTTTCGTAATCCGCGGGAACATCAATCAAATCAGCAACAAAGTCAAAAGAACATTCAAGATCAAGGGAAACGTCCCCTGCGGGTTTCGTCACGCCCGTAGGACTTAAAAGGCCGCGATAAAAACCCTCTTTAGAAGCAAGCTCCGCAAGCTTTCGCGCCCAATCCTCTTTTATTTTATACAGCGTTGTTTTATCCTCTTCCTGTTTCCGCTCGCTATGCTTTAAATCAAGGAGAATCAGATTGAGGGCCTCTCGTCTTTCTATTGTTTGATGCTCCGTCGCTGCCCATTCTTCTTGAAGTTTTTCTAACCGTTTCCCTGTAATCCCCCTTTGTTGCTCAATTTCATTTGCTCGGACAGCATAAGCCTCGCTTTTCCTTGCGAGGGTCTCTTTTCGGGCGTTAAAATGGACGAGATTATTGCGCGCCTCCGTGAGGCGGGAGACGCGCTCAAAGAGTTCCGTGCGTGTTCTTTCAACGGCTTCCGATTTTTGCGCGAGACGTTCTCCTACCTGTTTTATCTGGGCTTCTCGATTCAATATAGCTGTTTTGATTTCCGGAAGCGCCTGATCGTTTTTTTGTTGATCTTCTTCCAGGAGACTGCGCTCTAAAACATTCGCTTCTTCCGCCTTGGCAACCTCTGCAAGCTCGACTTTTGTTCTTTCTTCGATTTCAGTCCATTCTTTTTTTTGGGCGCGTGTTCGTTCTACCTTTCCCTCCGCCCTTGCAATTTTTCCATCCACCACCGCCATTTGATCTTTTTGTTTTGAAATCTCCTGTTCTTTCTCAGCAAGAGCAATCCGTGCGGCGGCGACCTGAAGACCGCATGATCCTTCATGGATCTCTTTTTGTATCAATGACTGACGAAGCGCTTGATCTTCACGCAACAGCGTTTCCCCTGCCTGCGTCCACTCCTTGAGCTCAATGGACGCGATGGCCAGATCGTGAAATTTGAGGTCTTCATAAATCCGCTGATATTTTTGGGCCTGTCGCGCCTGACGATCCAGCGCGTTGATTTGCCGTTTCACTTCGGAGGAAATATCCTGAATACGGATTAAATTTTTCTCGGTGGAATCTAATTTGCGTATCGCTTCCTCTTTCCGAATCCGATATTTCGTCACATTGGCCGCCTCCTCCACCAGCTCGCGGCGTTGGAGGGGCGAAGAAGACAAAAGCTCATCGACCCTTCCTTGCTCAATAATAGAATGGATTTTGTATCCTGCCCGAAAATCAATCAGAAGCTCACGGATATCTTTTAAACGGCATGGAACCTGATTGATTAAGTATTCCGACTCCCCTGATCGAAACAGGCGCCGCGTGAATCTGACTTCGGAATAAGGCGAATATGGAGAGAGAGTCGGTTCCGATATATCGCCCATGGTCAGGGAGACCTCGGCCATCCCCAGCGGTTTTCGATGTTCGGTGCCATTAAAAATGACATCCTCCATCTTCTCGCCTCGAAGGGATTTAGGACGCTGCTCCCCCAAGACCCATAAAATGGCATCAATGAGGTTGCTCTTGCCGCAGCCGTTTGGGCCGACAATCGCAGTCATTCCGGGCTTCAAATCAACGATTGTCTTATCAAAAAATGATTTAAATCCGATCAGCTCAAGCCGTTTTAAATACACTGATGGTCCTAGACGACTTGATCCAACAGAAGACCAAGCTGTTTTGCAAACTGCTCCGGGGAATGCGCGTTCTGTTGGGCGGAGATGATCTGTGTGTTTTCTCCAGGGCGATTCTCTTGCACAACGACCCCACGTTTTTGGGATTCGACCTCTTTTAAAGAAGGAGGCTGGTTTGCAATTTTATTTGACTTGGACACTGGCGACTGCCCGCGTGGAGGAGGTGGCTGCGGAGGGGGAGTGGGCACTCCTTTTGCTCCTGCAAATGAGATTGTCATAACGCCACCTTAATTAAAGGCCAAACGGGGAAAAAGAGACCATCCGCGCGGCTTTCACACGCTTTTTGTGGGCCTCTTTTTGCTTGCGTTTTCGCTTTACAGAGGGTTTTTCATAAAAGGAGCGTCTTTTAACCTCTTTTAAAATCCCCTCTTTGGCCATCTGCCGCTTAAAGGCCCTTAATGCCTTCTCAAGCTGGTTTTCATAAACTCGAATCAACTGCATCCTCCCTGATGGAATGGCTCATCCTATTCTTTATGACCTTTTCTTGTCAAGGTCTCCTCGTCCCCGGTAGCCCGGTCCCTTGGCACAACCCAAACTCCAAGATTGCATTTGGCATGATGCAATACTTGCGCTCTTATCTGAAGTTATGATAGTTAAAGGCAGGGTCCCCGAGGCGTTTTGTAAACAATGACACCATTAGCCTTATTGATGCACCGTGAAATGGAACAAATAGCCCCTGCGGTTACGTTGCGGGAGGCTGCAGAAAAAATGCGGGACAAAAAGGTTGGGGCGTTGATTGTCTGTGAGTCTGGGAACGAGATTGCGATTATCAGCGAGGTTGATTTTGTGAGGAAGGCCGTTGCGATGGGCTTGAATATGGCAACAACCTCTGTGAGGGAAATCATGAGCTCTCCCCTCATCACAATCGATATCGACCAGAGCGCCCAAGAAGCAAACGAATTGATGGCGGAAAAAAGAATCCGCCATCTTCTCGTCACCAGCCGAGGGAAAGTGATTGGCATTATCTCAATGCGGGATCTGGTGCTCTGCTTTAAAAACCGCCTGTAAGGCCCTGTAAATCAGTCATGATGAATCGTGCGGGACTCGGCAAGGGTAGCCACAAATATCTTGCCATCACCGGGGTTCCCCGTGCATGCGGCAATTTTAATCGCTTCGACGGCGCAATCCAACTCCTTCTCTTCAACAACCAGCATGAGCCAGACCTTGGATAGCTCTTCATATCGCACATTACCAACCTCAATCCCCCGCTGACGCCCCCGGCCAAGAACCGCTTGCCTGGTAAACGGATAAATCCCCTCTTTTTCCAACGCTGCAACCACCTCATCTTCCTTTTCAGGGCGAATAATCGCCTGTATCATTTTTGTCATTGCGAAACTCCGGCCAGTGGTGAATCGAGCATCATTGTAATTTCGTGAGGCTCTTCCGGAAGATACAGGGAGAGTTTTGGCGTAAGAAGCGTCGCGACCTTTTTAGGGGTCAGCCGCTCCACCACCGCCTGAAACGTCTCCCCCGCCTGACGAGACTCCAACACCACCTCAAGAAGGCTGTCGATTGTCGGGACAATCATCTTGTCGGTAATCCCCTCACGAACCATTTCTCCTAATATGGCCCCTCCCGCCATTGTCCCACCTAGAAAGAGTTGATACGAGTGCCATCGCATCTGCCCCGCCGCAGTAGGCGTCCCCGCCAACCCGATATCGCCGACCTGATGTCTTGCGCAACTATTTGGACAACCCGATATATGAATTGAGATCGACCTCAAGAGTGCCGACTTTGCGGAATTGTCCGGTTGAAAATGTTTTAGGAGATCGCGTGCCGCGCCAAAGGGATTGGTTACGGCCAGCGGACAAAACTCGGCGCCGGGACAGGCTAGTATTTTAATTGTATTGGTTTCCCCTTTTAGATGCAGCCCCGCCCGGATTAACGCCTTGGCCACCCGTTTGATCTGCAAGGCATTGATCCAATGCAGTTCCAAGTTCTGCTTATTGGTGAAATGCACGCGACCGTTTCCAAATCGTTTTGCAATCTTTCCCACCGCCGCCAACTGTCCCGCGCTGATCTCTCCCACCGGAACATCCACCACAAAACGAACATACCCGCGCTGGCGCTGTGCAAACACCCCGGGGGGAAGCTGACCTACCGGTATCATAGACGCCAGAAATTGTTTGGCTCGGCTCGGACGATTTTCGTTCTCAACGATTTCCGAAAGACTAAAACTTTGATGTTCCGGCAAAGATTTTTTCTCCAAAAAGAGATGGTCGAACATCGCGACAAACTTCTCCTTACCCCATCGTTCAATCAGATATTTTAAACGCGACCGTCCCCTTGCCCGATCGCCATACTTCGTATGAATCTCAAAAATAGCGATGCAGGCCGGTAGCGAGTCTGCCACAGGGATAAAATCCCTCAATTTAAATCCTAAAAACGGATGTGTCCCCAAGGAACCTCCTACCCAGAGTTCAAAACCAACCTCCTGTTTTCCATTAACCGCAGTCGGCGTCCCGACCTCGCGCGAAACGGCAACAAACGCAATATCATTCAGAACGGCATTGGCGTTACATGCGCGGCAAGATGAGAAATAGACGTTGAGCCGGCTGGGCATGGCCGGATTGATTAAGGCCGACCGTTCGACGTAATAGTCGTTAATCCGCGCGGCCCAAGGCGCGACATCCAGCAACCCCTCCTCTGCAACGGCGCCATGCGGACAGGCCGCGACATTGCGCAGGGTATGCCCGCAGGACGAACGGGTGGTCATCCCAATCTCGCGCAGCTTATCAAAAATATCCAACGCATCTTCCACTCGAACCCAATGCAGTTCCAGATTCTGGCGCACAGTAATATGGGCCTTATTCCGGCCATACGTCCCACAAAGCTCCGCAAGGCGGGCCAGTTGTTCCGATGTCAGAACCCCTCCCGGAATCCGGTGTCGAAGCATAAAATAGCCGGGATGTTTCTGTGCGCAAAAGCCATACGTTTTAAGACGATAACGATCTTCCACGCTGATCCCCCGCGCCCCGTCTCTTTTTAACCGCTCAAAATCAATCCCCAGTCCCGCCTGCTTCACCTTCTCTAAGTCAAGTGTTTTCAGGTCCTCGACGTTACTTGAAACCTGCGCGGCCGTCTTCGGCCCAATGAGTAAATCATCGACCAGTTGGGCGCAGCTGCCACAGCCGGTTGAGGCCAGCGTACAGGTTGCGACCTCGTCCCGCGTTTTTAGGCCGCGCTCTCGAATTGCCGTTAGAATCTCCCCCTTTGTCACATTGTTGCAATTGCAGATAAACTCGGAGTCGGCCATGGCAAAAACACCGGAGTCAGGCAGGTCTCCGTCTTCTGCGGACAGATTGCCTAGAAGCGCCCTTTTACTTTTAATCTCCTCTCCTTTTGCGATGAGATTGAAAAGGCGTGTCGCATCTTGGTTATCCCCCACCAGAATAAACCCTTCAAGTTTATCCCGCGTGAAGACACATTTTTTATAAATCCCATTTTCGCTGTCCAGAAAGGAGATCGCATCAGAGATTCCCCCGCCTTGAAAATTGCCTGCGGAGGTCACATTCACACCAGCTACTTTGAGTGTCGTAGCACAGACCGTGCCGTGATAAACTCTTTTCCCCTCGCCAAGAATCGTATCCGCGACGACCGCAGCCTGATCTTTCAGCGGGGCGACAAGGCCATAAGTCTTTTGACGATGTTCAATCAGATCGCCCAGGGCAAAGATATAAGGATCGCTTGTTCGCATCTGATCGTTAACCACCACGCCGCGATTTACAGAAAGTCCAGCCGCTTTTGCCAGCGCGATATTAGGCCGAATGCCAGCGCAGATAACGGCCATTCCACAGGAGAGGGTCTCCCACGTTGTCAACGCAACCCCTTCCACGGCTTCATTGCCGACAATCTCTTTGGCCGTAGCATTGAGGATAATTCGGATCCCCATCCGTTCAATCTCCCGCTTTAATAGTTTGGCCCCCGCGTCGTCTAACTGCAGCTCCATCAATCGATCCATCAGGTGAACCACGGAGACAGAAACCCCGTAGCGCATCAATCCTCGCGCCGCCTCAAGCCCCAAAAGCCCCCCGCCGATCACAACCGCCTCGGAATTGCCCCGGGCCAGACGAACAATCTCCTTGGTCTCATCCATTGTCCGAAAGACCATTACGCCTTTCCTGTCCAATCCTGATATCGGCGGGAGATACGGAAGCCCTCCCATCGCAAGGATGAGGGAATCGTACGGTGTAATCTTCCCATTTTGATCGATCACTGATTTTTGAACGGGGTCTATTGAGTGGATCGGGGACGACAATCGAAGGTCAATTCCGTTTTCGGCGTACCACTCTTTCGTATTTAAGACGATTTTTTCAAACGTCGTCTTTCCCGC
>JACPZM010000003.1 GCA_016195485.1 Candidatus Troglogloeales bacterium
ACAGCCTGTCACACCCTCAAGGATGACAGCCTGTCACACCCTCAAGGATGACAGCCTGTTGCGCCGAAATAGCGCTTCCCAAGTTGTGCCAGACTTTTGCTGCCCTTCAATCGCTTCCTTCCCCGGTATCCATGCAGTTTTTAGCACAAAACCCCCTCTCAATTTACCCACTCGCTTCCACTATGACCCAGATTTACCTATGGGGGCCTTGCTCGCGAAGCGAGAAATGCCACCACGCCCCGCGTTCGGACGGGCAAAGGTCGGAACGCCGACTGCGGCCCGATCCTCACTTATCCTACAACATTTACGAAACGATTTCGGTTCCCACACCTTGATCTGTCAACACCTCTAACAGTAGCGCGTGGGGCACCCTTCCATCAATAATATGGGCCTTCCGAACGCCCGAATCCACGGCCAAAAGCGCCGCCTCTACCTTCGGAAGCATTCCCCCCCGAATCTCCTCCTTCTTCACCATCCGAAAAACCTCCTTCCTGGAAAGCGTGGGAATGAGTTGGCCCTTTTTATCTAAAATCCCCGGCACATCGGTTAAGATTAAAAGCTTTTCCGCAGAAAGAGAGACGGCGATATGCGCCGCAACAAGATCGGCGTTAATGTTATAACTTTTCCCTTTTTCATCTGCCCCCACAGGGGATATAACCGGAATAAATCGCACCCCTTCTCCACCCCCAGCGCCTCCCCCCGCAGTGGCCGTGCCACCTTCCAATCTTTGTAAAATGCGCGGATCAATCTCGGCCACATCACCCACGTGACACGTCTCTTCGCGGACACCTTTTACTGGTTTTGCCCGAATGAGGCCGCCGTCTTTTCCCGATAACCCCACGCCCCTGCCCCCATGCTGATTTATTAAATTTACAATCTCCTTGTTGAGGGTTCCCCCCAACACCATCTCGACGATCTCCATCGTCTCGCTATCTGTGACCCGCATTCCTTTCACAAACTTCACCTCTTTTCCCAAACGCTTCATCATCCCTGAAATTTGAGGGCCGCCCCCATGCACAACAATCGGATTAATTCCCACATATTTCATCAGCACCACATCGGAGGCCATACTCCCCTTTAACGCAGTGTCCGACATCGCCGCGCCCCCATACTTAATGACAACCGTCTTCCCAAAAAAGGCGCGAATGTACGGGAGGGCTTCGACGAGTATTTTTGCGCGCAGGTGTAAATTGTTCATTATAAGATATATCGGCTTAAGTCTTGATCCTTGATAATATGGCGGAGGTGATCCTCCACATATTGTTTATCCACGACGATCTTTTTTTCAGAAAGCTCCGGGGCATCAAAGGAGACCTGATCAAGCAGTCTTTCCAGTATTGTGAAAAGACGCCGCGCCCCGATATTCTCGGCCTGTTCATTGGCATAAACCGCCATTCCCGCGATCTCTTCAATCCCATCCTTCGTAAATTTCAGGTCTACCGTCTCCGTTTCTAAAAGGGCGTGATATTGCAAGGTCAACGCATTTTTAGGCTCGGTTAATATCCGAACAAAATCTTCTTTTGTTAATGAAGAAAGCTCGACACGGATGGGAAACCGGCCTTGCAGCTCTGGAATCAGATCGGAAGGCTTTGCCGTATGAAAGGCCCCCGCCGCGATAAACAAGATATGATCAGTTTTAACCATGCCATATTTGGTGTTTACGGTGGACCCTTCTACAATCGGCAACAGATCCCGCTGTACCCCTTCCCGTGAAACATCTGGCCCATGCCCCTTATCACGGCTGGCAATTTTATCAATCTCGTCAATAAAAATAATGCCTGAATTCTCCACGCGATCAATCGCCTCCCGCGTCACTTCATCCATATCGATCAGGCGCGCCGACTCCTCCTGCGCCAGAATCGAAAGCGCCTCTGGAACCTTCACGCGCCGTTTTTTCTTTCGGCCCGGCATCATCCCTCCCAACATCTCCCGCAAATTACCCTCTAGTTCTTCCATCCCAACATTCGAGATCACGCCAATCGGTGGAAACGACTTATCCTTGACCTCTAAATCGACAAACTTATCATCGAGCTTTTTATCCAGCAACAGTTGTTGCATTTTTTTACGGGTCTGTTCATATGTGTCAGAATAAGGCGCGGCGGTCTCTCGCGATTCGCTGGAAATCCCGGTCGAGACTTGCAATGGCGGCGGCGGGAGCAACAAATCCAACAACCGATCCTCCGCCAATTTGGAAGCCTTCTCCAGCACTGTCTCACTGTGCTGGCTCTTAATCATATTGATTGCCAGTTCAACCAGATCGCGAATCATCGATTCGACATCCCGGCCCACATACCCAACTTCCGTAAACTTCGATGCCTCCACCTTAATAAAGGGGGCATGAGAAAGCTTTGCCAGTCGGCGGGAGATCTCCGTCTTCCCGACGCCTGTCGGCCCGATCATGATAATATTCTTCGGCATCACCTCGTCTCTTAATTCTACTGGCAGGCGTTGCCGACGCCATCGACTGCGCAAGGCGATTGCCACCATCCGTTTGGCGTCTTTCTGGCCAATAATATATTTATCCAACTCCTCGACAATCCGCCGCGGGATTAAATCTGCCGTGTCTATATTACTCTGCATCATGCTCCTTTTTACCCCATCCCCACCTAGCCTCCCCTTGGGAGGAACCAGACAGAACCATTACTCTCCTCCTATTTTAGGAGGGGGCGGGGGCGGTAAGCGAAGCTCCCACCCCCAGTTCTTCTATCATTATTTCCTTGTTCGTGTAAATACAAATATCGGCGGTGATTTGCATGGCGGCCTTTACAATGGCGTGGGCTGTTAGTTCTGTGTGCGTTATCAATGCCCGTGCAGCGGCTTGTGCGTAGGGGCCTCCAGAGCCAATTGCGACAATCCCATCGGTCGGCTCAATCACATCTCCATTACCGGAAAGAATAAGGGAATGGTCGCGATCCGCTACGGCCAATAGGGCCTCCAGCCGGCGTAAAATTCGATCGGTTCGCCAATCTTTAGAAAGCTCCACGGCCGCTCGGACGAGATTGCCATGATACTCGGTCAGCTTCGCCTCGAATTTCTCAAAGAGGGTAAAAGCATCGGCAGTCGCCCCGGCAAAACCGGTCAGGATCGAATCGTTGTAAATTTTTCGAATCTTTCTCGCGTTGTGCTTCATCACGGTCGCGCCGAGCGTCACCTGCCCATCTCCCGCCATCACCACTTGGCCGTTACGCCGCACAGAAAGAATTGTAGTAGAGTGAATTTGGATATCATCCATTTTGTAATCCTTTTTTCTCCATGTTACTTCTGGGGTGGGCTTTATCGTAGACTTGCATGAGATGATCTACCTGCAAGTGCGTATACCGCTGCGTGGTTGAAAGCGTTGTGTGTCCCAGCATTTCCTGAACCGCTCGCAAATTCGCCCCTCCCTCCAAGATGTGGGTTGCAAAGGTATGTCGAAGCGTGTGAGGAGAAAAAGAAGGCCGCCCTATTTCGCCCATATACCGCTTTACAATCCGATGAATCGTCCGCGTTGTCAAAGGGTCTCCTGCGGCGTTGCAAAAGATGACCCCACCCACGGTAGGGGCGCTGCTTGCCGTGCCCTTACCCTGTTGCAGGTACTCTTTTAACACAGTCATCGCCTTTTCTCCAATCGGGACTACACGTTCCTTGCGTCCCTTCCCAAAGACCCGAACCAGTCCCGCTTGGAAATCGATGTCCCCTTCTTTGAGCAAAACCAGTTCTGAAACTCTGATTCCAGTAGAATAAAATGTCTCCAAGATAGCCCTATCCCGAAGGTTACGCTCGGCCTCTTTCCGGGAAGCTGTTTCTTGCCCCGATCTTTCTTTCCCCGCCATCAGCCGCTGGGCCTCGTCGACGGTCAAAAATTTTGGAAGCCGCTTTTCTGTTTTGGGGGTGCAAATCCATCGGGCCGGATTTTGGTCAACCCATCCTTCGCGGGTGAGATATTGGAAGAACGATCGGAGCGTTGCGAGTTTACGCGCAACGGTTGCCTTGCGTAATCCCCTTTTTTTTAATGCTGCTAAATAGGCGCGAAGCGTTATAAGATCAATGTTATCCGCTCTATGACCGCCTCCCACAGACTCTAAAAATAAACGAAAGTGCGACAGATCGGAAAGATAGTTCCGCAGCGTGTGGGGCGAAACATTTCGTTCTATTTTAAGATACTGTATAAAATAACGTACGGCCCGCATCATGTTGCTATCTTCCTCACCATCGTGCTATTCTAGTGCTCGGAAGGAACGAAATCAAATAGAGTTTTAGAAAGGAGTATCCCATGTTTACGAAAATTCAAAAACGTTTTGGGTCTATTGTTGTTTTAGGCCTGTTTGCCCTTGCGGCCTTTCCGTCGTTTTTAACGGCAACCCACTCGTGGGGCGGGTATCATTGGGCGCGCACCGCTAATCCGTTCACACTAAAGTTGGGTGATAACCTGACGTCCACCTGGGACCCTTTTCTTGTGACAACCTCGTCCGATTGGAGTCTGTCAACGGTGTTGGATACAACGATCGTTGCAGGTGGGACAACGGCGCAACTGTGTCGTGCCACCCTGGGACGTGTAGAGGTCTGTAATCGTAAGTATGGGAATAACGGATGGCTCGGAATCGCGCAAATCTGGGTCAGTGGCAGTCACATCACGCAAGGAACGGTTAAGATGAATGACACCTACTTTAACACTGCAACGTACAACACTACCCCGTGGAGAAATCTCGTCATGTGCCAAGAGGTTGGGCATACCTTGGGCCTGGATCATCAGGATGTGGACAGCACGAATCCGAATCTGGGCACCTGCATGGATTACACAAATAATCCGTCTGGCCCCCCTAGCAATGAACATCCCAATCAACATGACTACGACGAGTTGCTGCTCATTTACGAGCATTTGGACGCGACGACCACCCTGAGTCAGACGGCGCCTGCGGCTATGAACCAACTCTCTTTTGACGATAGAAAGAGCTGGGGCACAAAAGTGAGACAATCTCAAGACGGACTCACTGCCCTTTATGAGCTTGACTTTGGCGGCGGAAATAAGGTATTCACGCATGTTATCTGGGCTTATTAGAGGGTAGGACAAACCACCCCTGGCCCCTCCTTAACCAAGGAGGGGTATAAAAATATTTAAAGTTCCCCTCCTGTTGCAGGAGGGGTCAGGGGTGGTAATAGGTATTGGCGGAGGGTAGAATGGTTCGCAAACATTTCTGTTTGACCGTTGTCATTTGTCTCATCATTTCGCTAACAATCCCTCATGCGGCGTTTGCATTCGATGACCGGTCTTCTTCTGATGCTGGGGATATCCAATTTATTCTCAAACCAACTTACAAAGTCGGCGAAAAGATAGCATTCAAAATACGCAATACCGGCAAGGTTCCCTACTCCTACAATCAAAAATATCCAGCCTGTGATTTTTCCTACTTTGACGGTTCCGGAAGAGAGTTTGTTATCCCCCCGGCAACCCATTGTGATATGGTTGTTACTGTTGAAATTAAACCGGGGGAGACAAAAAACCTGTTCGAGTGGGACCAAAGCGAGTGTGTTCAGGATGACTTTGGCTGTAGCAAGAGCGTGCCTCTCCCTGAAGGAACATATACTATTGAAGGCTCATTTGTCTCCGACGCAGAGGGAGATCTTTCAACGGAATCCTCTGCCACCATCAAGATTGTCAAGTAAGCTATGTTGAGGGTCTGTGTAATGACCCCTCGGCTATTCTTTGCCCCCGCACTCTTACTTTTTTTAATGACACCGTCGTTCAGCGTTTTTTCGCATGCGGAGGAACCGGTCCCCGCAAAGAAAGCGGAATCCCTTCTAAAGAAAATAGATGATCTATGGCGCGGACAATCCTCCCATGGAACAGTATCTATGACCGTTAAAACAGCGCATTATTCGCGTGCGATGAAAATTGCGGTATGGTCAAAAGGGAAAGAGCAGTCGTTAGTACGAATTCTCCTCCCTTTGAAGGAGAAAGGAACGGCTACCTTGAAATTCGGGCGTAATATCTATACCTATCTCCCCAAAACAGATCGCACCATTCGCCTGACTGATCTTCCTTTCATTTTTGGGCGAGATTGTCTCTGTAACACTATGATATCATTAATAAAGTTATCTGTTTTGTAAGAGGAAACGCCTGCCT
>JACPZM010000076.1 GCA_016195485.1 Candidatus Troglogloeales bacterium
AGAAACCGTTCCGCCAATGGTGAATGACGACGGCGCGTCGGTAACACAAGCCACCGCAACATTGGTGATATTCACGTCGGCCACTGTTCCCGCGGCATTAGTCACTGTGCAGGTCTGGGCAGGTGAAGTCGGCTGTGTGACGACGGTGACGTTATAGGCCGTACCACTTACAATAGCCATAGCAAAGGTGAAGCTGGTGGCATTAGCGCTGATCGAAAGATTGTTGCCGCCGTTGTTCTGCAATACGAGGCCGGTGCCTGTGAGGCCTGCGACCGTGCCGCCTATGGTGAATGTCTTTGGCGGTGGTGTTGTTCCAGGACAACCCGTCAGAAGAACTGATACAAGAAAAAGCACTAAAGCGAAACCGTAACCCTTATGCCAACTGTTGTTTTTACTCATTTTCAGACCCTCCTAAAATTATGAAATTCCGTCTTAATGGGACGACTGGGCGTAGCCTATCACCACAGGGGGGGGGGGATGTCAACAGAAAAAAACACGCCCAAAATAATATGGATAAGCCTTTATTGAAATTCGAATCGAAATCGGAGATCCCCCCCTACCTGTCCTTGTTCGTTTTTCTCTCCCACCAAAGAAACATGCTTTCCCAGATCATAGACGACTTGGATTTTCGGTTGCTCCGCAGCATCAAACGTCGTCGAATATATGACCAGAACTTTATCGTTGAGCACCCTTTTTTCTGCGGAAACGAGCGTGCTTTTAGACGATTTCCCACCGGGGACGCCTACCGTAATCTTGTCGATCCCGGTCAATTGTTGTACCGGCTCCACCAGAAAGCCCCCGACAAAGTCCGAAACAATCGACGTAGCCACTCCTCCGGCCTCCACAACCTCTGCCGTTGTTTTCCCAAACGCAAGCAACGAGAGAATATCGGCATCGGGAAGGGGGGGAAGCGAGGTTAAGCCGAGGACAAATCGAGAAAGTGTCCCAGTCAGTGAGAAATCGACTGCGTAATCTCGAATCTTTGATTGCCCTTTGATGTCAAACAGCGGATCAATTTTATCAGGATTGACAAATTGTACCGTACCCGGCGTCACTTTAAATTCGTTCGCCCGAAAAGAAAATGTTCCTCTTGGGATATCGATTTGACCAAAAAGCAGGGGCGAATCCAGCGTCCCTTTCAGAAAGAGGTCTACTTCCAGAGGAACCTTGGCGATATTATTATGAACGGCAATATTGTCTTTTCCGAAAAGATGAATTGAAAGATGTGTGGTCCCCGCAAAGTGGATATCAAGCTGCAGCCGCTCTTCCTGCCCCTCCTGCCATTTTACAATCATCTCCTTAAGATCAATCCGTTTCTCATAAAGCGCTTTTTGAACATGGAGCGACCCATCAAGCAGTTGCGCCGACTGATCTCCTTGAAAGAACAATGTCCCTTCCATAATCGTTTCCACGCCAGACGTTAGACGGATCGGCATCTCTTTCAGGTCAAACTGCAATCCAAACGAGGCCAGGGCAACTCCCGCAAGTGTTGCCTTCCCAAAGCCGACAAATTGCCCCCGTCCCATCTTTCCAGAGACGGTTTCCAGAACCAGAAGGTTTCTGTTAAAAACCAACGACAGCGCGGAAATCGAAATCGGATCGGAAAAATCGGCTAGGGAAATAAGACCCGCCTGTAACGAGAGTACCCCTTGAATACTTGGGTTTTCCCACTGGTCTGTTATACGGACATCGATCTGCGCAACCCCCGATCCTGCGCGAACCTTCGGTGTCAAAAGGTGAAGAAGATTGAGATCGGCGGCCCCTTTAACAATAAGACCAAAATTTTTAAAAGGGGCCAAATGCCCGGAGAGGGTTATATCTGTATTGGTTCCTTTAAAGGACCCCTTCTCAATAATAAAATCGCCCTTTTGGGCCTCAAATATAATCGGGCCGTCATTGGCAATCGCGTAATCTCCCCACGTTGCTGAAAGGAGCGAGAGCGCTCCTTTCAGGTCAGCCTGTTCCGATCTTTCAAACGTTCCTTTTCCTGAAAGATCCCCACCCGCGTAGAGCGATAACCCTGAAAAGGCAGAGGCAACAAGCCACTTCTTTGGGAGAAAAGCGTGAATCGGCAAAGTTGCAAAGTGAGTCTGAAACGCGAAGGGATACGGTTTTTGAGAGCTTATCTTGGTTGTCAAAGAAAAATTCTTTTCAGGAAAAGAACTCACTATTGTTACATTTTCGTCTTCCCAATTTACGCTGATCGTTCCGGATTCCATGGAAGCCTCTTTATATCGGAGGTTTTGTATTGAGGCAAACATTTCTAATGCTGGCTTTTTAAAAGTGCCCTTTCCGCGAACGGTCAGCATCATCTCGCCGGCAAGATCCGTCTGCAATGGACGGATTAAATCAATCTTCTGAAGCGGAAGCAACGAACTTTTTACATCAACCCTATAGGCCCCTGCATAATCAATCTCTCCGTCTCCTTCCACAGTCATGCCTTCTCTCTCTAGAAAGATGTTGCCGAGCCGCACCTTTTTCTCATTCAGAGTGAGCACAACGCGGCCCTTTGCAAATCGCTCCCCATAAAGAGACCCTTCCCCTACGGTCATCGGGCCTGTAACGGTAAACTGCTTTCCGATTCCCTTGATTACAACCGTTCCCGTCACAGTGGTCAAAAGAGGAATAGGTTGTTTTAAAAAAAAGGTGAGAATCTCTTGAAGATCCACCGAATGAGCATTGGCGGTAAAGTTGTACATAGGAAGCTCAGGGGACTGGGCCATACGAAACGTACCAATGAATTGATAAAGAGGATTCGGCCCTTCAACGTCAGGGGACAGTAACCCCCGCAGGGCACGTTGCCCCCGCAGGGCACGTTGCCCTTCCAACGATCCATTCCAGAAGGTAATGGTTTTGTCCTGATAATGGAGTTGTGATTGGAACGTGCCAAAGGGGTGTTGATTAAATGTCCAATGATTCAGTTTGAGCGTGCCGATAGCGGAAGGACGACTCAGAGACCCAGAGAGTGTTCCGGTAAAATAGACATTTCCTGTCATCGGAATTTGCAGGAGATCGGCTGCCTCTTTTATCTGTGTCATTTCTAACGATGTATTGAAGGATAGTCCTTCATTCGGTTCGTATAGCCCTTCCAGCATGGCCTTCCCATCTGGAAAGGAAAAGGTTCCTTGATGAATGCGTATCCCCTCTTTGGACTTCGTCCATACCGCTTTCCCCTCTGTTAAGAGTGCGAAAAGGCGTATTGGAGACTGCGCGGACTTGAAGGTCTTTGCGAGTTTTCCAAAGGGAACAGTTTCTGCCGGCGTGACGATCTTTCCTGCCGCAACCTCTCGTTTTATTTCCAGCACGCCTGAACCTGTCATCTTGTCCTGCCCAATACCTTTTCCCGATAAGATCACTTCACCCGCAGCGAATAGTCCATGAAAATAGGGAGCGTGCCCTACGAGGGGTGCGACCCCTGCAGGGCAGGGCGCCTCTACGAGATTTTCCTGTTCACACGATGAAAAGGCCATGATGGCCTGATCAAGCGCAACATGATTGTATTGCAATCTCAAATCATACGCCCCATTTTCGGAAAGGCGTGACGACGGGGGTGCGACCCCTGCGAGGGGTGCGACCCCTGCGAGGGGTGCGACCCCTGCGACCTGCGATGTTGCTCCTTCAGGAAAATAGATTGTGGCCGCTCCCTTTCCTTCCCCGGAAAAAAGTTTCGCGAAGATATTTTTAAAAGACCCCTTTTTATTCTGATAGGAAAAATCAGAGCCGACAGACCCAAGCTCCCCTTCCTTGGAAAGCAAACGGGGAATCGATATTCTCCCTGTAACAGTTGGATTTTTTAATGTTCCTCCGAACTGGCCTTGCAACAGCATTTTTCCCGAGAGCTTTGGGAAGATCCAACTGCCGTGCAGAATCTCTTCAACAGGCGCCGTTGCGGTCATCTTTATATTAAGATTTAGATTTGAGATTCCCTTCCCAAACGATAGCGTTCCCTCTGCCGCGAGTTCGGTTTTGTCTAATTGGACGCCTGCCCGTCTTATATCAACCCCCTCTTTATGAACAACGAACGCGGCTTCTAATTGGTTTAAGCGCTTCTCCTGTTTTGCGAAAGCGACACGGCCTTCTTGACCAGAAGCAGTAACATTAAACCGATCCATCTTGAAATCAGGCTCAATTGTGATATGAAGATGAGGAAGGAAAAATTCCTGTCCAGGGGCATTGTAGGAGACGGTCCCCTCGTTGATTTGAATCCGTCTGATCACGACCTTTGGTGGTCCCTCTCTTTCTTTCAATTTCATTTGAATATTGACGTCCGGACCAAAAGAGAAGGTTGGATTTTCGACGAGTATTTCTTGAATAAAGAAGGATTGGGTCAGTAATGACCAGAGGCTAAAAGAAATCCGCACCTTTTCAATGAAGAGCGACGACATCCCACGCGAGGCGATTCCGGTCACAACAACAGAAGGAGGAAAGAGGGTCAGTTCCGATTTCTTGATTTGTACTGGCTGGTGTAATATCGGCGTAAGGGTTGCTTTTGCAAAGCGATCTATCCCACTTGAAATAAGGTCGCTCTGCTTAAACCAATAAAGCGAGGCAACAACAAGAATCAGCAGGCTCAACAATAATATGATCTGTTTCTTTGGCAATAAAGGCTCTTCATCTCTATTCAGGATGGAAGTCGTTGCGGAGTTTTTTTTCTATCTCTACAAACTTTATTCGCAGTGCAAAGAGGGTTTGGGCCAACATCTCTTCCTCTTCGGACGTGCGGTTCCCCTTTGTCTTCTCTTCCAGAAGCGAGATTAAATCAATAACCTGACGGGCCAGTGGCAAATGAACAGAACCGGTTCCTTCTTGGGAGGGGCCGCCAGCAGGTCGCATAGGTCGTGCCCCCGTCGTTACGCCCTGTCCAAGATGCATCAGCGCCGATGTCGCCAATGAAAGAATAAAAGAAGCAAACGTAACAGGCATGGCTGCGTCCTTTTCCTCCTGCGGCTTCTTCTGAACATCGTCGTTTCTTATCGGACGTTCCACCGGTTGCTCCTCGGTTTGATCCGTGTCGTCTGTAAAACGAAGACGCCTATCTCTTACTTCAAATGCGGGGTTCCCTTTAGCATCTGCATCCTTGGGGTGCTTTGTCTCTTCTTTTATCTTCTCCACTGATTTCCCTCCAGAACAAAACTAGCATAATTTTATTGACTTTTCAAACACCAATCTAATACAAACGTGATAAATTGTGTTGCACTTATTATAGGGGCAGACCTGTATGTCTGCACGATCAGGGCGCGCGCATCGACGCATAAGAGTTATTAAATGCCTGTTGAAATAAAAGAAATCATTCCGGAATTGGAGTTGGCGCTGGAGAAAAGAGACTTTTCCCGAATTCGAGAAGCGCTCATTGATTGGCCTGCGCTGGATTTGGCCAATCTGATTGGCGACTTCTCTTCTGAAGATCGTGTCCTGCTTTTTCGTTGTCTCCCACGTCTTTTGGCCACCCAGACCTTTGAGTATTTGTCGTTAGACAAACAGCAAGAATTGCTTAAAGGGATGGCCAGCGACGAGATTGCGGTGATTCTAAACGCGATGGCCCCGGATGACCGGACGGGGCTGTTTGAGGAGCTGCCGGGTGCGGCGACTAAGAAGATGCTGACCCTTCTCTCTCATGAGGAACGGGCAGTGGCCAATTTATTGCTTGGCTATCCTGATGGAAGCGTGGGCCGGCTGATGACGCCGGACTATATCGGTGTTCATCCGGAGTGGACAGTCCAACAGGTTTTGGACCATATTCGTTGGCACGGCCACGACAGCGAGACGCTCAACGTGATCTATGTGGTCGACAATCGCGGAATCCTGATTGATGATATAAGAATGCGGGTTTTTCTGCTGGCGCCTCTAACGAGCCTTGTCTCGGACCTGATGGATACGCATTTTACCTCTCTGAAAGCAACAGACTTGCAGATATCCGCTGTTCCCGTTTTTCGGCGGTCTGGCCTTACCGCTTTGCCCGTAACGGACTCGGATGGAATGCTGATTGGAATCGTTACAATTGACGATGTGCTGGATGTTGCGGAGGCCGCCGCAACCGAAAAGATTCATAAAATTGGAGGATCGGAGGCCCTTGATGAACCGTACATTGATATCTCTTTTCGTAAAATGATTAAAAAACGAGCCGGTTGGCTCGTCGTCTTGTTTCTGGGCGAGCTACTCACTGCGACGGCGATGGGATTCTTCGAGAAGGAGATTGCGCAAGCGGTTGTTCTGGCCCTTTTCATTCCGTTGATTATCTCAAGCGGCGGCAACGCGGGTTCTCAGGCCGCGACATTGGTCATCCGCGCCTTGTCCCTTGGGGAAGTAGGGGTGCGTCAATGGTGGAAGATAATGAAACGAGAACTGCTGGCAGGGTTAACCCTCGGAGGGATATTGGGCGGAATCGGCTTTCTGCGGATTGCCGCTTGGTCACTTTTTACCCCTATTTACGGCCCGCACTGGGTATTGGTTGGCTTAACCGTTGGAGTCGCGCTGGTCGGCGTCGTACTATGGGGGGTATGTGCAGGATCAATGCTCCCACTCGTATTACAACGGCTTGGCGCAGATCCAGCCACCTCCTCTGCCCCTTTGGTTGCGACGCTGGTGGATGTAACGGGATTGGCCATTTATTTTAGCGTGGCGATGTGGATTCTCAAAGGCACGCTGTTAGGTTAAGGTGTATCGGCAATATGAATGGTGCGATGCCTGCTTCCCCCGCCATAGACCATGAATACCTTTTTACTCTGCCGAACATGATAGACAGCCCATGCGTTTGGCTCTCCATTATAAAAAGCCATTGGATCGGTTCCAGACGCGTTTAAGTAATCCGGCTCGCATAATCCGGCATCCATCGTGTCTCCAACAAGACATTCCGTTGTAAACCCGTTCCCCTTTAGCGCGATATGCGACAATAACCTTAAAATCTCTTCGCTGTTTGTGAGTGTAATCGGCTCCATCTTCCTCCGCTCTGTTCAGATGGTCGATGATTATATACGATTTGGCTATGACTTGTAAGTTGGGCGAACAGGATACGCCCCGATGTTTCGGATAGAAGTGGTAACACCCTTGGCTTGGTCAAGGGCAGACTTCACGCCTTTATCTCGTTCAGTGCCCGCAATATCTACCATAAACAGGTAGGTTTCCGGTTTTCCAGAAACGGGTCGAGACATAATACGTGTTAGATTCACACACTGGTCTTTGAACGGTTCCAGAAAATCTACTAAAGCCCCCGGTTTATTTGGGAGGGTTGCCACAATCGTCGTCCGAGATGCCTCCTCAATGGGACTAAATTTGTGTCCAAGGACGAAGAATTGTGTTACGTTCGGAACAGATCCTTTAATTGGAAATTCCAACACCTTCAGGTGGTACTTCTCCCCAGCAGACCGATTGCCAATTGCCGCAGCCCCGGGTTCTTCGGCAGATCTCTTCACTGCTGTTGCGGTGCTTGATTCAGCCATGAGTTTGGCCGCGGGATAATGCTCGCGCAACCAATCTTCGCAGTGATAAAGCGGTGCGAAATGTGAATAAATGATGTTGATATGACGCTTGTCTTTCCCTAAAAGTGCCAGTTGCACATCGATTGAAAGAGATTCCTGAATGACTAGCCCATAATTTCTGTCAATAAGTCGGTCAACTGTGTCATAAATTGTGCCGCCAGAAGAGTTCTCAATCGGCACAATTCCAACTCTTTCTGAATCTTTACAAACGAAATCAAGAACCTCTCTTATGGTTGGCATTGGGACAAGGTGATCATCTTGTCTAAAGCGCTGTTGCGCAACAAGATGGGCGAACGTGCCTTCTGGCCCCAAAAAAGCAATTAGAGATTTCATTTTACGCATGCAGAACTTCTTCTTGCCATGGCATTGAAAGGGCGAAAATAGCACATATTCAAAAGGATTGTCAAAAAAATTCTGGGTCTTCGCGTAACCGTGTGGGTAACTTTTGTCATTCTGACCCTGCAGTTCAGACAGTAGCAACGGGTGTCAAAACTCCCCCCTGATAAGGGGGGTTGGGGGGTTATAAAAACCATGTCAGAAAGACATTCAACCCCCTCAATCCCCCTTATCAGGGGGA
>JACPZM010000013.1 GCA_016195485.1 Candidatus Troglogloeales bacterium
AGCCGTGTCTGGATTTTACGCATTTGGCGTATCGATGGTCGGGGAAGAGAAGATCATTCCAGCCCTTTTATCGCTTGGATTAGGAGGAAGTCTTATTTCTTTATTTGCGCGTGTTGGGGGCGGGATATACACCAAAGCGGCGGATGTCGGGGCAGACTTGGTTGGAAAAGTGGAAGCCGGTATTCCTGAAGATGATCCTCGCAACCCTGCGGTCATCGCCGATAATGTGGGTGATAACGTGGGGGATTGCGCGGGAATGGCCGCAGACCTTTTTGAGACTTATGTAGTGACCACGGTCGCAACAATGGCCTTGGCGCATCTGCTTTATCCTGCGTCACGATTGGCCATGCTTTTTCCGTTGCTTTTAGGCGGCGCAGGAATTTTAATGAGCATTATTGGCATCTTTTTTGTAAAACTTTCACCTGGGGGCGGAATCATGCCGACCCTTTACAAAGGTTTTTTTGCAACCTGCATTCTCTCGGCCATTGCATTCTATCCCGCTACGTTCTATGCGATGGACGGGGTCGGCGGACTTTCAGGCATGAATTATTATATCAGCGCCTTAATGGGGCTGTTTGTGACGCTCTCGCTGGTTTTTATCACCGATTTTTACACCTCCAAGAAATACTTTCCGGTATTGCGAATTGCAAAGGCCTCTGTCACTGGACACGGGACGAACATTATTGCAGGGCTTGCAATTTCCCTGCAATCGACGGCCCTGCCGGTGTTGGCAATTGCCTTTGCCATATTGATTAGTTTTAATTTGGCAGGTCTTTTTGGCGTGGCCATTGCCGCAGAGGCAATGCTCACTGTCGCCGGAATGGTCGTTGCGATTGACGCCTTCGGTCCGATCACAGACAATGCCGGGGGAATTGCCGAGATGGCCAATATGGGGGACGATGTTCGGGCCATTACCGATCCGTTAGATGCGGTTGGCAATACAACGAAAGCCGTTACAAAAGGATATGCCATTGGTTCCGCGGGATTAGCGGCGATTGTTCTATTTTCGGAATATGCCCGTTCCGTATCCGCTTCCGGTTTGCCAATGGTCTTTGAGCTTGCCGATCCATTGGTCTTGGCAGGTCTTTTTATCGGCGGGATGTTGCCCTTTCTTTTTGCCTCTTTCTTAATGACCGCAGTGGGTGATGCGGCGGGGGCTGTGGTTGAAGAAGTACGGCGTCAGTTTAGAGAGATCAAAGGCATTATGGATGGAACGGGAAAACCTGAATACGGAACCTGTGTGGATATTGTAACAGTTGCCGCCCTTAAAAAAATGATGATTCCATCGATTATTCCTGTTTTAGCCCCTTTGGTTATCGCATTGCTCTTGGGGCCGAAGGCATTAGGCGGGGCATTGATGGGATCAATTATTACTGGGATTTTTGTGGCGATCTCGATGACTTCCGGCGGCGCCGCTTGGGACAATGCCAAGAAATATATCGAAGAAGGGAACTACGGGGAAAAGAAATCACCCGCCCATCAGGCCGCCGTCACAGGGGATACGGTGGGCGATCCTTATAAAGACACTGCCGGGCCTGCGATTAATCCAATGATTAAAGTAATTAATCTGGTTGCGGTACTGATCGGAATTTTATTTTTTGGGTAAGGGGCATACCCTCCCCCAACGGTCATGACAGCCCCCGCAGTCGGCGTTCCAGCTCGTTGGGCCAGTGGAAAAAAACAACGCGAACCCTTACAATTAAGGGAGAAGTTATGGACACCGTAAGATTTATATACTGGCAAGACAATAATATGTGGCTCGGTCATCTGGAAGAATATCCAGATTATATGACGCAGGGAGAAACATTAGACGAACTAAAAGAAAACTTAAAAGATTTATTTAAAGACTTATCCAGTGACACTATTCCATCTGTTCGTAGGGTTGCTAAATTGGAAGTCGCTTGAAAAGAAAAGATTTCATACGACAGCTGGAGGGGATGGGCTGTCTTTTTATCAGACATGGCGGTAACCACGATTGGTATCAGAATCCAATAACTAAAATTGCTCAACCCGTTCCCAGACATACCGAGATTAATGATAACCTTGCAAGGCATATCATAAAGATGCTGAAGGACGATGCCTAACAGCCCCGCAGTCGGCGTTCCGACAAACATCGGTCGGGACGCCGACTGCGAGAAGAAGGCCATCCTGAATGTAGCTATTGCCATTATTAAAGAAGATGATAGCCTTTTAATTGCCCAACGCCGTGCTGATTCGCATCTTGCCGGCCTTTGGGAATTTACCGGTGGAAAACAATCCCTTTCATCCCCCTTTATGAAGAGGGAATCAAATTAAAGGGAGAGAAAACTGCAAGCCATGCGTCAATATAAAGCCCTTATTTTTGATCTTTGTGACACAATCATTCCTTATCGTAACGATCGGAAACCAAAAGTAATGATACGGGGCAAGGAAATTCATACAACTTCTCCCCTGCTTTATGATTACTTCCGAACCTATCGCACGGATATCCCCTATCTTACATTTCACGACCATTTTGTCTCGACGACCGAATCGGTGATCGCCCTTCGCGTATCCGGGAAAGAAGTGATTGCGGCAGATCGATTTAATCTTTTTCTGGATCGCTTAGAAATTCACGCGTCCGACCAAAGGAGCGCCTTGCATCGGCAGTTCTTACAGATTCATTTCTCACAGGTGGCCAATTGCCTATTCTGTCCGAAACAAAACAGGGAGTTGTTGATTACGCTGAAAGAACGATACCCCATTGGGCTGATTACAAATTTTGATGACACTGACACAGTTTATTCTATTTTGAATCGGGAGGCTATCCACGCCACATTTAATTCCATTCTGATCTCGGCGGAATTTGGATTGAGAAAACCACGAAAAGAAATTTTCTTGGCCGCATGTCAAAGTCTTAAAATTTCTCCATCAGAGGCGCTTTTTATTGGCGATAGTTTCAGCAGTGATATTGCCGGCGCAAAGGGGGTTGGCATGGACGCGGCATGGATGAACCCTGATGGGGCATCCGTGAAAGATGGGTTTCCACAGCCGGAATATATTTTATCAAGTCTGTTGGATTTAAAAGGGATTCTTTAAATGGGAACGAGCGTTACTCCCATGATGAAGCAGTATTGGGAACTGAAAAAACAGCATCCGAATGCCATTCTTTTTTTTCGCGTCGGCGATTTCTATGAAATGTTCCATGACGACGCCGTGCTCGCTTCCAAAGCGCTAGAGATTGTTCTGACCACGCGCGACAAGAACAAAGAGAATGCCATCCCCCTGTGCGGGATTCCTTACCATGCGGCCGCAGGATATATCCATAAACTGATTAAAGCCGGGTTTTCTGTCGCGCTTTGCGAACAGACAGAAGATTCGACAATAGCCAAAGGACTCGTTAAACGTGATGTATCGCGTGTGATCACGCCGGGAACACTCATTGATCCGGAACTCCTTTCCCCAAAAGAAAATAATTATATCGCGGCAATGGCATGGGACTTTAAAATCCAGCTCCCAAAGGCCAAAGAAATCGGGGTCGCCTTTCTCGATCTTTCCACCGGAGCATTTCAATTTTTTCTAACGGGGAGTTTTGAAGAAGCGGAAAATGAGCTTGCTAAAATCGATCCGAGAGAACTGATTCTCCCACAGGAGAAACGACCATCCGCAACCCCGCACTCGCAAGGAGAGGAAGGTCAAACGATTCGGTTTCTTTCTCCGATAAATTTCATCAAAGAAAATGCCTATGCGTTATTAAAAAACCACTTTCAAGTTCATTCTGTATCGGCGCTGGGAGAAGACGGTTTTGGCCTGATTGCCGCCGGAGCGCTTCTGGCTCATGTAAAAGAGACACAAAAAGGGGTGATTGATACGATTACCATTCTGCAATCTTACCATTTGGGTGAGTTCATGCAGATTCATCCCTTGGCGCAACGGCATCTTAATCTGGTGCCAAAAAATAAAGAGGCGAGCGCTGCGAATCGGAAAGAGGCAGAAGGAACCCTCCTGAAGATTCTGGATTATACCATGACGGCCATGGGGGGACGTCTTTTTCGTCGTTGGCTTCTGCACCCCCTCCTCTCTCCCGAAAAGATTATAAAGCGACAAAGGGGAGTCGCCTTCTTTTATGAAAACCTTTTGATGCGTCAGACCTGTCATGCCCTTTTGAAAAAAATGGCCGATATCGAACGATTGATAGGACGAATCGGCCTAAACGCCGCAAATCCACGCGATGCCGTTGCGCTTAAAAATTCACTCTTCCTCCTGCCGGAAATCGAAAAGACACTCATCGTCCCAGACGATACCCCATCGGCTATTGTGGACATTCAAACCTCATGGGACAACCTTGATGATGTGGCTGATATCATTGATCAGGCTATTACGCAGGAACCTCCTTTTTCCTTAAAAGACGGCGGGGTGATCCAGGAGGGGTATCTGCCCGAACTAGATGCGTTAAGACGTTTTCAGAGAGAGGGGAAGACAATGCTCACGCAGATAGAGCTAACAGAACGGGAAAGGACCGGAATCGAATCGCTGAAGGTTCGCTACAATTCTGTCTTTGGCTACTATATCGAAGTGAATCAGTCGCATCTTAAGAAAATTCCATCGGAGTATATTCGCAAGCAAACGCTGGCGAACGCAGAACGGTTTACGACGATACCACTCAAAGAAATTGAAGATCATCTTCTCGGGGCCGCCGATAAAATTGTCGCGCTGGAACAAAACGCGTTTGAAACGATCAGGCAGCGGCTTACAGCCCATACAAACCGGATTCAAACAATGGCCGGCAAGATTGCAGCGCTGGATGCGCTTTTATCTCTTGCCGAAGCGGCCCATCAGAACCGGTATGTCTGTCCAGATGTAAACTCCGATTTGACACTTCGTATTATTGAAGGAAGACATCCTGTGTTAGACAAAATGTTGTCTAATTTTGTCCCAAACGATACCTTAATGGATCCGCCAAGCGATCGGCTTTTACTCATAACAGGCCCCAACATGGCCGGAAAATCAACCTATATGCAACAAGTCGCGCTCATTGTTATCATGGCGCAGATCGGGAGTTTTGTCCCTGCCGCGAATGCGACGATTGGCGTCTGTGATCAGATTTTCGCACGAGTGGGGGCCGCAGACGCGTTGACAAAAGGGATGAGCACCTTCATGGTAGAGATGACCGAGATGGCGCAAATCCTTCGACATGCCACATCCCGAAGCCTCATTTTGCTGGATGAGTTGGGACGCGGAACATCCACATTTGACGGCATCAGTATCGCGTGGGCCATAGCAGAATACGTAGAAGAGCTTCAGTCACGAACCCTTTTTGCAACACATTATCATGAACTGACGCAACTCCCTTTAACCCGCAAAGGGATTAAAAACTACCATGTGCTGATCCGAGAATGGAACGATGAGATTATTTTCTTGCGAAGGGTTATAGAAGGGGGAAGTGATAAAAGCTATGGGATTGAAGTCGGACGGCTTGCTGGACTTCCCCATAAAATAATCAGCAGGGCCAAGGAGATATTACAACAATTGGAAACCGCCGCGGGTGTTGTCACGCCTACTCCAGCAACACACGACCTTTTTGCATCTCAAACGCCTTCTGTCCCGTCACCACCAGATGATCTCATTATTAAGGCGCTATTATCCATTGACTTAAATACGATGACGCCGATTCAGGCAATGCAATTTTTAGCCAGGCTTATAGAAGGGCTGTTAAGATGATAGGAGAAATAGTGTTGATGCTCCCGTCTACACCTCCTCGTCGTGGAGCAATTTATATTCAATGCTATCGACCAATGCCTGCCAGCTCGCTTCGATAATATTTTCAGAAACACCCACCGTGCCCCATTTGATATGGCCGTCGCCCGACTCGCTTAACACCCGCACCTTCGACGCGCTTCCATCTTGAGCGGCCAATACCCGCACCTTGTAATCGAGCAGCTTTATTTCAGATAGGGAAGGATAAAATTTTTGGAGCGCTTTTCGAAGCGCGGTATCTAACGCATTCACCGGCCCGTTTCCAATCGCCGCAGTATGCTCAATCTGTCCATTCACATCCACAACAATCGTTGCCTCGGAAATCGGCGTCTCCTCCTCTTTGCGTTTCTCCACAATGACCCGAAATCCCACCAGTTTAAAAAATCGCCGATACCCCCCTATCGCCTTTTTCATCATCAACTCCAGCGAACCTTCCGCCCCTTCAAACTGATACCCCTGCCCTTCCAAATCTTTTAACTGATGTAAGATTTCTCGAACACGCGGATGGTCCGGCGCCAACGGAATCTTATATTCCTTCGCCTTTTCCAATATATTCCCTCGGCCGCTATAATCGGAAATGAGTATCCTCTGCTTATTCCCCACCTTCTCCGGCGCGATATGTTCATACGTCCTGGCATTCTTTCTGACGGCATCTACATGCACCCCTCCCTTATGCGCGAATGCCGCGTTTCCCACATAAGCCTGATACTTGTTTGGGGAGAGATTCGCAATCTCGCTTACAAAACGGGAGACCTCCTGCAAATGCGATAACTGTTCGTCCGAGATACAGTCAAACTGCATCTTTAATTTTAAGTTTGGGAGGATCGAAGTGAGATTGGCATTCCCGCATCGTTCTCCAAGGCCGTTGATTGTTCCTTGAACTTGGGATACTCCTGCTTCGACCGCCATTAAGGCGTTTGCCACCGCGACCTCCGCGTCGTTGTGGGTATGAATCCCTAAAGGGGTTTTGACCTCTTTTTGAACGGCCTTTACAATCTCTTTGACCTGCCAGGGCATTGTCCCCCCGTTCGTGTCGCACAGAATCAAACACGCTGCCCCGGCCTTTTCCGCGGCGCCCAGCGTCAAAATGGCATAGTCTGGATCGGCAAGATAGCCATCAAAGAAATGTTCCGCGTCGAAAAAGACCCGTTTTCCTTTTGAGTGTAAATAAGCAATCGAGTCGGAAATCAGTTCCAGATTTTTCTTGAGCGGCACCCCTAGAACATCTTTGACATGAAGATTCCAGCTTTTTCCAAAAAGGGTGACCACCTCTGTGCCCGCATGAAGCAGTGATTGGAGCGTCGGGTCGAAAGAAACCTTGTGGTTGGCCTTTCGGGTAGAGCCAAAGGCAACGATCTTGGAAGTTTTGAGCGATAATTTCTTTGCCTCTTTAAAGAAAAGGAGGTCTTTCGGATTAGCTCCCGGCCATCCCCCTTCGATATAATGCACCCCCAAAAAATCAAGCTTTTGAGAAATGCGGAGTTTGTCCTCGACGGAGAACGACATATCTTCCGACTGTGCCCCGTCACGCAACGTGGTATCGTAAATTTCAATATGTCTCATTTTGGATTTCCTAAAAGAAAGAATATTTCGACATCTACGCTACCACATTAGGGATTGATATCGCAAAGCCAGAATTTCAACGCCGGGGACACGGTGGTTGACGCAGGAGGTTTGAGGCAATTGCCAGACTGCGGTCGCGAAGTTTTTCCAGGAGTTTGATTTTCTTGGAAAACGGAAGCGCTGTGAGATATTGGCGAGATAGTCGTAAATGGTGGCAATCGTGATCAACGAACTACCTGGCAATGTCTGGATTGAAACAAAAATATCAATATCAAGCGTCGCCGAAGGTTCGAGATAGAAGGTTGCGCCCACAGCGCCGCCAATGGCGTATTTGCCAATCACGCTGTTGTCTTGCATCTCATTGATAGCTGTCAATGTGGCCTTCATTTTCGCCCACCCTCTTCCACAATCTTTATCTCCTCCGGCGTCAGGCCGTAGAGATGATAGACAAGTTGGCCAATCTCTTGCTTAAACGCCAAGGGGCACCTTATTTGTAGACATCTTTTCTGTGAGCAATTGATAACACTTTCACAATTTCCCCCTGATCATC
>JACPZM010000014.1 GCA_016195485.1 Candidatus Troglogloeales bacterium
CTCAAGGATGACAGCCTGTTTCCCCGAAATAGCGCTTCCCAAATTGTGCCAGATTTTTGCTGCCCTTCAATCGCTTCCTTCCCCAGTATCCATGCAGTTTTTAGCACAAAACCCCCTCTCAATTTACCCACTCGCTTCCACGATGACCCAAAAAAGTTACTGAATCGATGCGATGGTCTTTTGCGCCATGTCGGCCACGCCCTTGGGCAAGGGGGCATAGCCTAACTTTGGGGCCATCTTTTGTCCTTCCGTTAACATCCATTTTAGAAACCCCTTGAGAATAGCCCCTTTGTTGCCGGCATTTTTCTGATAAATCAGCAACCATGTGAATGTGGAAATCGGATAGACCTGTTCGCCTAAGGCGTTCGTGATGGAAACGCGATAGTCTTGCGGCATGGCTTTGGACGCAGATGCGGCGGCTGCGGTTACGGCCTCAACACTTGCCTTGATAAATTTTCCAGACTGATTTCTCACTGTGGCATAGGGTATATGATTCCGATTGGCGTAGATCATCTCAACGTATCCGATGGAGTTTGGCATCTGACCCACGAGTCCTGTCACCCCCTCGTTTCCCTTTCCGCCTAAGCCCGTAGGCCAACGAACCGCCGTTCCTCGACCAACATTGTTCTCCCAATTTGGGCTTATCTTGGAGAGGTAATCGACGAAACAAAAGGTCGTTCCAGAGCCGTCCGCGCGGTGGACAACCAGAATAGACTCGGAAGGCAATCGGATTCCCGGATTTATTTTTGCGATGGCTGGATCGTTCCATTTTTTGATATGCCCCATGAAAATATCGGCTATGGCTTCCCCCGTCAGGTTTAACTCCTTTATCCCCGGAAGGTTATAGACCAGAACGACCGCCCCCAGAAGGGTCGGGATCTGCAATATCGTGCCGTTTACTTTAGAAAGCTGTTCATCTGTCATGGGGCTATCGGTTGCTCCAAAATCCACCGTGCGTTCGGTCATCTGGCGGATACCGCCCCCCGATCCAATCGACTGATAATTGATCTGCAGGTTCGGATGGAGTTTATAGTATTCGTCAAACCATTTGGAGTAGATTGGATAAGGGAATGTGGCCCCTCCTCCATTGAGCGTTATAATTTTGTTATCACCAGCCCAGACATAGGCTCCAAAAAAAATAAGTAACGATAGGACGCCCAGCGTTCTAATCGGTTTTGACTTCATCATTTTTTAATCTCCATTCCATTTCACTGTTACCCCTCTGCAAGAACAATTTCGACGGTCAGGCCAATCTCTTTTAATACCGAGGCCACCTTTTCACATTCGGTGTGGGCGCCCGCGTAACAGATCGCCCGTCCCTTGGTATGAACCGTCATCGTGATCTCAAAGGCCGCTTCAAGCGATATCCCGGTTGCCTTTTGAACCTGCAAAATAACCTCATTGATCGTGTGTACATCATCATTGTAGAGAACCACATTCCAAGGCAGGGTTGTTTCCGTTGCATGCTCTACTTTCGTAAAAAGTCCCGGGATTTCTAATGGGGCAACGTGCCCTGCGAGAGGTGCGACCCCAGAAAAGGGTGCGGCCCATCCCCACCTGATCTCCCCTTGAAGGGGAGGGAATTCCAACAGGGATGCGCATTCTTTCATCAATTATCTCTTGTCCAAAAGAGCCGCTTGTATTTTGTCCCACTCGGTCACCGGAGCCGAACAGGTATTATTCCAGCAAATATACACAGTCGGTTTTTCATATATCGAATCTTTTATCAAGACCACCTTATTGGGAAGATAGAGTTGGTAGATATTGGCAAGCAGGGCTTCCATTTCAGCCGACTCCTTTTCCCCGGAGACCACAATCTCCTTCGGCCTTCGAATATAGAAATCGGCGGCGGCAATAAGATTTCCGGTGGCAAACGAATTATCTTCCATTGCCCCTGAAAAAACCTGCAAAGTTTTCTCGGCGATATTCAAATAAGCGTCATCCTTCGTGATGAAATAGAGTTTGAGAAGCGCCATTGTGGCGACGGCATTTCCAGAGGGAACCGATTGATCGGTGCAGGTCTTCACGCGCGCCACCAATGGCTCATGATCGTTAGATGTAAAAAAGAAACCTCCTTGCTGCTTGTCCCAAAATTGTTCAATGAGAATGGCACAAAGCGCGCGTGACGTCTCAAGATATTCTATTTTGGCCGTCGCTTCATAAAGATCAAGCAGGGCCAAGATAAAATATGCGTAATCATCCAAATAGCCATTGAGTTTGGAAACCCCGTCTTTACTCGTGTGGAGTAGGGGCGAATAATGATTCGCCCCTACCCTATACAGATTTTCCATCACAAAACGGGCGGCATTTTCGGCGGCCATAAGATATGCCGTCTTTCGGGTTACCTGATACCCCTCCACAAAGGCTCCGATCATCAGGCCATTTAAGTTCGTTAAGATTTTTTCGTCCCGAAACGGTTTGGGTCGCCCTTCTCGAAAAAGAAACAGCTTTTTTCTTCCTTCTTTCAAGGCGACTTCGGCTTCCGACAGATTCCATCCGAGTTCTTGGGCAACAATATAGAACGGTCTTTGTATATGCAGTATGTTCTTGCCCTCGAAATTTCCAGAAGCGGTGACGCCATAATGGCGGCAAAGTAAGTCACCTTGCCTCTCGCCTGAAAGCGATTTGATTTCATCCTGCGTCCATACAAAAAATTTCCCCTCTTCTCCTTCACTGTCCGCATCTTGTGTTGTGTAAAATCCTCCCGATGGATCGGTCATCTCACGAAGCACATATTCTAAAATCTCCTCTCCAATCTTGAGGTAAAACCGATCGCCCGTTTTTTGATAGGTTGAAAAATAAAGCGGGGCCAGCTGTGCGTTGTCGTAAACCATCTTTTCAAAATGTGGAGTCAGCCAATGCGCGTCGGTGGAATAGCGGTGGAACCCGCCGCCAATCTGGTCGTAAATCCCGCCCCATGCCATCCTGCCTAACGTGTACGTCACTCGTTTTAAACAGGTCTCATCATTTTCTTGGTCTGCATAACGCAAGAAAAGGGATAAGGAAGCAGTGGACGGGAATTTCGGGGCAGAGCCAAAACCACCATAGGTTGAATCGAAAAGGGATGATAACCCTGAAACGGCGCGGGTCAGAATAGTTGAGTCAACCTTTCGCGTTTCTGAAATATGAGAACCCTCGGAAATCCTTGCGAGCGCCGCCTCCACGTCAATCACTGTCTTGGCGATGTCGTTTGGCCGTTCTTGGTAGGCCGACGCTACTTCTTGCAAGATAGTGGGAAAACCCGGCATGCCATACCGATCGGTCGGAGGAAAATAGGTGCCGCCGTAAAAGGGAATATGGTTCGGGGTTAAAAACATCGTCAGCGGCCAGCCGCCACCACGGCGAATAAAAAGCATTACGGCAGATTGATAGATTTGATCCAGATCAGGCCGTTCCTCTCGATCCACCTTGATACTCACAAAGTGTTCATTCATAAGCCTGGCGATCTGCATATTTTCAAACGACTCGCGTTCCATCACATGGCACCAGTGGCAAGCAGAATAACCAATAGAAAGCAGAATGATCTTGTTCTCCCGTTTTGCTTTTTCCAGCGCTTCTTCTCCCCAAGGATACCAATCTACTGGATTATAGGCATGCTGGCGCAAATACGGGGAGGTCTCGTGAATCAAGCGGTTGGGGACTAAACCGGAAGTCACTGCGGCGACATTCATCTTTTTTTCTCCAACAATAAAGTGGACGCTTCCGCCTCTGTTTCCCACAGGGATCGAAAGACCAGTCGCTCATTTTCCACATCCACTTGAATCTGATCGCCTTCTTTAAATGTGCCATCTAATAGTTTCATTGAAAGCGGATTTAAGATGTCCCGCTGAATCACCCGCTTTAACGGCCTGGCGCCAAATACCGTATCAAATCCTTCACGCGCCAAGTATTTTTTTGCGGCAGGCGTTAACGTAACAACAATCCGTTTTTCCTCCAGCCGCTTCCCCACATCGCGCATCTGTATATCAACAATTTGTTCGAGTTGTTCAATCGTAAGCGGGTGGAAAAGGATAATATCGTCAATCCGATTTAAAAACTCCGGGCGAAAGCGCGCTCGGAGAGCCGCAAATGCGCGAGAACGACTGGAGGCGTCGTCACGCCTTTCGGCCTCGCTTGATCCCTGCTGCTCTCCCGTATACAACGTTCCCAGATTGGAGGTCATAATCTGCACGGTGTTTTTAAAGTCAACCACGCGCCCTTTTCCATCGGTGAGTCTACCATCGTCTATCACTTGCAGCAAAATATCGAGCGTGTCGGGATGGGCCTTTTCAATTTCGTCAAACAGGATCACCGAATAGGGCCGACGTCGCGTGGCCTCGGTTAACTGCCCTCCCTCTTCGTGTCCCACATATCCCGGAGGAGAGCCAATCAGCCGCGCCACCGAATGTTTTTCCATATATTCAGACATATCTACCCGAATCATGGCCGCTGTGTCATCAAAGAGAAATTCCGCTAATGCCCGCGCCGTCTCTGTTTTTCCGACGCCAGTCGGGCCGATGAAGATAAATGAGCCTAACGGGCGATTCGGATCGGAAATGCCCGCCCTGGCCCGTCGAATCGCGTTTGCGACGGAGATCAGCGCATCCTCTTGTCCTACGACGCGCCATTTTAGCCGATCTTCCATTTTGATGAGTTTCTCGACATCCCCTTCCAACATCCGCGCTACCGGAATGCCTGTCCATTTCGACACAATTTTTGCGATATCTTCGTGATCCACCTCCTCTTTTAACATCTTCTTTGTCGATTGCAGTTCCTGTAACAGGCGATTTTCTTCCGAAAGCGCGTTCCCCAGTTGTACGAGCGTTCCATATCGCAGTTCCGCCGCCTTCCCTAAATCGCCCGATCGCTCGGACTGTTCTGCCTGTTTCCGCGCCTCTTCCATGTTAGACGTACATTGTCGTATACGCGCAATCGCTTCTTTTTCCTTTCTCCAATGTTCTGAAAGATGGTTGGCCGTATCTTTTAGCGCCCCAGACTCCAGTTCAATTTTTTCCAAACGTTCGCGGGAGACGTCGTCCTCCTCTTTGATGAGCGCCTCGCGTTCGATCTCCATTTGACGAATCTTTCGGGTGATTTCGTCTAATTCCGTCGGCATCGAGTCGATTTCCATCCGAAGTCGTGAGCCTGCCTCGTCAATCAGATCAATCGCCTTGTCTGGCAAAAATCGGTCTGATATATATCGATGAGAAAGGCGACTTGCGGCGATGAGCGCAGAATCGGCAATCCGCACGCCATGGTAGACTTCGTATCGTTCTTTAAGTCCGCGCAAGATGGAAATCGTCTGGTCTACCGTTGGCTCTTGTATGAGAATATGCTGGAACCGCCGTTCTAACGCCGCGTCTTTTTCAATATGCCTTCGGTATTCTTCGGTGGTGGTTGCGCCGACAGCGCGAAGCTCTCCGCGCGCGAGCGCAGGTTTTAACATATTCGACGCGTCAATGGTTCCTTCTGCAGCGCCCGCGCCGACCAACGTGTGGAGTTCGTCAATAAACAAAATCACTTTACCTTGCGCATCAACGACTTCTTTAATGACCGCCTTGAGTCGCTCTTCAAACTCGCCGCGAAACTTTGTGCCCGCGATTAAGCCCCCCATATCCAACGCATGCACCTTTTTTTCTTTTAAACTTTCGGGAACATCACCGGAGACAATCCGCTGTGCCAGTCCTTCAGCAATCGCCGTTTTTCCCACGCCGGGTTCTCCAATGAGCACTGGATTATTCTTCGTGCGGCGAGAGAGGACTTGAATCACGCGGCGAATCTCGTCATCGCGGCCAATCACCGGATCCAGTTTTCCGCGATGCGCCAGATCGGTTAAATCCCGCGAATAGCGCGCCAATGCACGATATTTTCCTTCGGGAGAGGGATCGGTAATTCGATGCGAGCCGCGAATATCAACGAGCGCCGACAGCACCTTCTCCCGCTTGATCCCTTCCTTTCGGAGCAGAGGGCCGATCGCCCCTTTGTCAGCAAGAAGCCCTAAAAAAAGATGTTCGGTACTGATATATTCATCTTTCAGCGACTCGGCCTCTTTTTCAGCTTGATCTAAAAGCGCGATAATTCCGGGGGCCGCGTAAAGTGTCCCGATTGCGCCGGGGCCTGAAACTTCCGGCATTTTTTTGAGTTGACCCTGCAATTTCCCATGCAGCGCGTCAATGGAAATCCCCATCTTTTTCAAGAGCGCGGGAATAATGCCGTCCGGCTGTTCCAATAGCGCCAACGCGATATGGATCTCATCCACTTGCTGATGATGAAACTTCTCGGCGGCATGTTGCGCCTCGGCAAACACCTCTTGTGCTTTCAGGGTCAATCGTTCCAGTCGCATAATTCCTCCAGCAAACTCCCTCTATCCCCCTCTTTAGGTAACGAGGGGGTATTTGCCCCTCCCCTTTATTGGGTTTCTTATCTAAGAATCCTCCAAAAAATGTGCTCCAATACTCTCTTTTCGCGCACGGGCCGCAGTGATAATTGCCGCCGCAACGATTACGAGATTGCGGGTTTCTAATGCCAGACGAGATGAGATTTTCTCCTCCCCTTTATTCGTCGGTGCGGCAGGGAGGGGTTCGTTCATCACCCACTCACATTCTTTTATTTGTTTCATCGCGCGTTCCAAAGATTTAGCAGATCGTATAATCCCGACATCATGCCACATCGTATCCTTCACACACTTTTGCATAGCGTAATAGGTCTCAAGAGGGGAGGGGCAAATACCCCCTCTTTGGTTAAAGAGGGGAATAGGGGGAGTTTGTGGCAGAGGCGCAACATTTTTTAAATCATCGCCGACGCGTGCGCCAAAGACCAGCCCTTCGAGCAAGGCGTTAGAGGCCAATCGGTTGGCCCCGTGAACACCTGTTGTCGCGACCTCTCCCGCAGCCCACAGGCGGTTAAGGCTTGTTCTTCCGAATAGGTCTGTTTTGATCCCGCCCATCATATAATGTGCTGCAGGGGCAACCGGAATTTTGTCACATGCGATATCGACGCCATACTCCCGGCATGTTTTGTCTATCGTTGGAAACCGTTCGCGAACATAGGCTGATTCCATATGTGTAAGATCAAGAAAGACCGATTGTCCCTGCCGCATCTGATGCCATATCGCGCGGGTAACAATATCGCGCGGCGCAAGTTCAGAGTCGGGATGATAAGCGGCCATAAACAGCTTGCCGTCAGAGTTCCGCAACAATCCCCCTTCTCCACGCATGGCCTCTGAAAGCAGAAAAGCGGGGGCATTAGAGAGAAACAACGACGTGGGATGAAACTGCACAAATTCCATATCGGAAACCATGGCGCCCGCGCGAATGGCCATCGCAATCCCATCACCCGTCACAACTGTCGGATTCGTCGTGCGGCTAAAAACCTGGCCTGCCCCGCCCGTGGCCAGCACGACCCCCCGCGCAAGAATAGGATCCATAGTATTTTTGGCTTGGTCTAAGACCCAAGCGCCCTGACATATCCCATCTTCCACGATGAGATCAATGGCAAAATGATTTGGGGAAAAAATCAGGTTCGGAATTTTTCTAGCCTTCTCCACAAGGGTTTTGACAATCTCGGCGCCGGTCGCATCGCCTTGCGCCCGAAGAATACGCCCTTTTCGATGCGCCCCCTCTAAAACCGTCGCAAATTGGGAACCGATTTTATCAAACGTAGCCCCCCACTCAATCAGTTCTAAAATCCTGTTCGGCCCTTCCTCCACTAAAACTCGAACCGCTTCGTCATGACAAAGCCCCCGCCCTGCATCGATTGTGTCTTGATAGTGGGAATCGATCTCGCCCTCTTCTGCGTTTAAGACGGCGGCAACGCCCCCCTGTGCTTTTTGCGAAGAGGATTCGTTTAATCCCCCTTTATTCAAAATCAAAACACGGCCGTAACGGGAGGCGGAAATCGCGGCGCGCAGACCTGCAACGCCGCTTCCAATCAGAAGAAAATCGGGGGCGATGTTTTTCATTTATTCTCTCGTAGAGATTGGAACATCCGCAGCCGGCGTTCCGGCCTTTTGAAAAACACCAAAAGGAGATTCCCCCCGTGTCTCCATAAGGCGGGGAGGGGACTCTGCGCTAAAAATAAAAAGGGCCTGTCCGGACTGCAAAAGAGGGGATGCATCGGATATAACCTTCCAAGTCCCTTCCCAATAGACGCTTGTCCAGACATCTTCTTTTCTGATCTCAAGCCGCGTTATTTTTATATTCATTTTTATTTCTGAAAAGGTTTCAAAATCGTGTTGCACCGATTCTTTAAAAAAGGCAGACCCTTCAAGTAGAGGATGCAGGTGGGAAAAGAATTGATTATTTCTTTCCTCGTATAATGCCGTTAGTGCGGCCAATTCCTGTCTTATTTTTTCTGCTTCGATGGCAACCCCCGAGGGCTGTGTTGGAGACGTGGCGCAGCTCGTCGCAATCCCTGTCACCCACAACACTAGAATAAAATAAGATAAAGATGACGTGGAGCGGGAAACTTTGCTAGAATGCGCGGAGTCGGTTGAAAAAAAAATCATACCCGATTATAGAGAAAGTGTTTGGGCAGGTCAATGAGCACTCAAAAACAATAAGGAGTTTTTATGTCGCGTGTGGTGAAGAAACGAAGAAAAAAGATGAGAAAACACAAGTACGAAAAGATGATCAAGAGACAGCGGCATAAGAACAAATAAGATTTTCAGTCGGCATTCTGTCCAGTCTCGTCCCGTCATGATTTACGGACGAGAAGAGGCAATGCGGGTATGCGACGTTCTATTCTCGAACCTGACCTTCCCCCATAATAATAAACTTATTGCAAGTGAGCGCTTGCAGTCCCATGGGGCCGCGAGCGTGAATGCGGCTGGTGGAAATCCCCATCTCGGCGCCCAAACCCAATTCATAGCCGTCATTGAGCCTTGTGGAGGCATTGATAAAAACAGCCGAGGCATCTACTTCATTTAAGAATCGCATGGCACGGCTATAATCAGACGTAATAATCGCCTCGGAATGGGCTGATCCATATCGTGCGATATGCGCCATTGCCTCTTCCATTCCGTTCACAATTTTGATAGATAAGATCAAATCAAGATATTCCGTCTTCCAGTCTTCTTCGGTTGCTAACGCAATATTTTGGAAGCCAGCCTTCTCTAATAGTCTAAACGTATCAGGGCATGTGCGAAGCGCTACCCCAGCTTGTTGCAGTTGTTTGGAAATTTCCGGCAACCAGAAAGGCGCAATTGCCCGATCTGCCAGCAGGGTTTCCATCGCATTGCAGGTTGCCGGACGCTGTGTCTTCGCGTTGATCACAATTTTTTTGGCCATTTCAATATCAGCCGATGCATCAACATAAGTATGGGTTATGCCCTTATCATGCTTCATAACCGGTATGCGGGAATTTTGTACAACGGTGCGAATAAGGCCATCTCCCCCGCGCGGAATAATCAGATCAATAAGGTCATCTAGCAAAAGAAGATCAAAAATAGCCTGCCGATCGGTTGTTTCAATAAAGGTTACAGCATGCGGTGGAAGGCCATTCTCTTTGCCAGAAGTTTCTAATACGGAGGCAATCGCCTTATTAGAAAAAATCGCTTCCGAGCCGCCACGCAAGATCACGGCGTTTCCCGATTTAATACAAAGCGCGGCAGTATCTGCTGTCACATTAGGGCGCGATTCATAAATAATGCCAATCACGCCAATAGGAACGCGCATTTGCCCAACCTGCATTCCGTTTGGGCGGCGCGTCATACCTGAAATCTCGCCGACTGGATCGGGCAATGCCGCAACTGCCCGAATGCCGGTGGCCATTTCCACAATCCGCTTTTTGGAAAGCGTCAGTCGTTCTAGTAGCGGTAGGGAGATGCCTTGCGCTCTCGCCTCGGTTAAATCTTTCACGTTTTCCTCTATCAGGAAATCGCTTTGCCTCTCTAAGGCGTCTGCCATTGCCAATAGCGCCCTATTTTTAACCTGCGTGCCGCAACGGGCAAGATGCGACGCAGCCTTTTTTGCATCTGTTGCCTGCTGACGGATTTCTTCTTTAAGATTCATGTTTGCCATCATGTCAGGTCTCTCATTATTCGTCAATACTTATGGTAGAATAACTGCAGTTCAGACAGTAGGGACCAGTAGGGGGTGAGTAATTGCCGCAATTGGGCGTTTCTTGTCTGCCCTTCCCCCTGATAAGGGGGATTGAGGGGGTTGAATGTCTTTCTGACATGGTTTTTATAACCCCCCAACCCCCCTTATCAGGGGGGAGTTTTGACACCCGTTGCTACTGTCTGAACTGCAGGTAGAATAAGGCTGAACTACGAGAGAATTAAAATGGATATTTTTGGGTAAATGAAGGCGAAAGGGCATGAGCAGGTACTCGTATGTTCGGACGTTCCGTCCGGTTTATCTGCAATTATTGCGATTCATTCGACGAAACTTGGGCCGGCGTTAGGGGGCTGTCGGATGTGGCCGTATCCTTCGTTTGATAGCGCCCTTTCGGATGTATTAAGGCTTTCAAAAGGTATGACTTACAAGGCGGCAATGGCTGGTCTCTCCCTTGGAGGAGGGAAAAGTGTAATTATCGGGGATCCGCGAAAAGATCGAACCCCAGCACGGATGATTGCCTTTGCAAAGCAGGTTGCCCTGTTGGGGGGACGCTATATTGTCGCTGAGGATGTGGGGATTACCGTTTCAGATATTGACCTTTTTCGTACCATCACCCCCCACGTTGCTGGATTTTCTGAAGCGCCAGGAGGGAGCGGCGATCCTTCTCCCGCGACGGCTTTGGGGGTTTTCTTGGGGATGCAGACCTGTTTAGAAGAGGTGTTTGGGGATTGTTCTTTCAGATCAAAACGTATTGCAATACAGGGAATGGGAAAAGTTGGCTACGCGTTGGCAAAACTGTTGCACGTCGCTAATGCGCATTTGATTATCTCTGACATGGACCCTGAAAAGGTTGCGATCGGATGCCGTGAATTTAATGGAGACCCTGTGCATCCGCACGAAATCTATCGCGTTGATTGCGATCTGTTCGCCCCTTGTGCACTAGGCGGCATTCTAAATGATCGCACCTGTCCCGCCCTTTCGTGTAAAATTGTTGCAGGCTCTGCCAATAATCAATTGCAACACGCGGAAGTGGCGCAGTTACTCCATGAGCGCGGCATTTTGTATGCCCCTGATTATGTCATCAATGCCGGCGGACTGATACATGTTGCCGCAAATGATGACGCAGATACAAAAATCAAAGCAATTTATGGTCGGTTGAAAGAAGTCTTTCGTTTAGCAAAAACAGAATCGCTTCTCCCATCAGAAGCGGCTGACAAACTGGCGGAAGCAATATTGAAAAAATAATGATAAAACCGATTATCGCCGCAATGCTTTCATTAGGGTTTGCAGGCTTGGGGCATCTTTTGCTTCGAGAATATGGACGGGCTTTGCTGTTTGTAATCCCAGCTTTGTTTTTATGGAAATTATCTGATTACTGGCCTCAAATGACGTTGGCCAACATGATACTTTTCATTTTCTGCGCAGTCGACGCCTTTTCGTTAGGCAAACGCGGTATAGGAATCTTTTGATATGAAGAAAGAATCGGACACCACAAAAATTCCGGGGCCACAGGCTCAACAGTGGGTGAAGCGTGACCAGCAAGTGATCTCACCCTCCTATACACGCCAATACCCTCTGGTCGTGGAATCGGCAAAAGGGCTTATTGTAACCGATGTTGATGGAAACCGTTACCTTGATTTTACGTCTGGGATCGCAGTCACAGCGACAGGCCATTGTCATCCGAAAGTCGTGAAAGCCATACGGGCACAGGCCCGGCGGTTTATCCACATGTCGGGAACCGATTTTTATTATCCGCAAGAGGTGCTGCTGGCGGAGCGACTTGCGGCGTTGACGGGCGGAGATCGGAAATCCTTCTTAACCAATTCAGGGACGGAATCGATTGAAGCGGCGATGAAGCTTTCGCGTTATACTACGAGACGCCCGTATTTCATATCATTTTTAGGAAGTTTTCACGGACGTACTTTTGGCGCCCTTTCGTTGACGGGCAGTAAGGCAGTGCATCGCAATCGGTTTACCCCGTTGGTGCCATCGGTTCTTCATGCTCCGTTTCCGAATCCGTATCGCCCCCCTGCGGGCATTTCCCCTGATCAATGTTGCGGGTATGTGCTCGACTTGATTCGCAACCAAATCTTTCGGCATCTTTGTGCCCCTGAAGAAGTGGCCGCTATTTTTGTGGAACCGATTCAAGGCGAAGGGGGATACATCGTTCCCCCTTTCGATTTTTTAAAAGGGCTGTTGGCATTGGCGCATGAATTTGGGATTTTACTGGTGGTGGATGAAGTGCAAAGCGGAATTGGCCGAACGGGAACAATGTTCTCTTATGAGCATTCTGATGTTACCCCGGATATTATTGCTATAGCAAAGGGGATTGCTTCCGGTCTTCCGTTGGGGGCAATGGTTGCAAAAAGCGGCTTAATGAGTTGGGAGCCGGGGGCGCATGCCAATACGTTTGGAGGCAATCCAATTGCCTGTGAAGCGGCGTTGGCAACACTGGATCTTGTGCAAAACGGTTTGATGCAAAATTCTGCGAAGATCGGGGCGTTTCTTTTGTCACGCCTGAAAAAGATGCAGGAATCGCATCATCTGATTGGGGATGTTCGGGGTCTTGGGTTAATGATTGGGATTGAACTAGTGAGAGATAAAATAACAAAAGAACCTGCTGTTGCTGAACGAAACCAAGTCATTCAACGCTGTTTTGAGCGAGGTCTTTTGATTTTAGGCTGTGGCGTCTCAACCGTCCGCTTTGCGCCGCCGTTGACGATAAAACGCACGGAGGCTGAAACTGCCCTTGTGATTTTTGAAGAGACGTTAGCGGAAGTGGAGAAGGCCTGATGCCGCCACAATCGGTTTTTTCTGACGATTTTTCGGAGAGAAAAGAACCGATAGAAAGAAGATAAACGTTAACAGCAGGACAATCGTGGCGCCAGATGGGAGATCAAACCAGTAAGAAAGCAATACTCCGGCCCACGACGCAAGGACGCCAATCGCGGCAGACCCTAGCATCATCGACCGAATATGGGTTGCCCACTGTTGCGCGGCCGCCGCGGGAATGACTAAAAGGGCAAAGACCAGCATCGCCCCAACGGCTTTTAGTGAAATAACAATCGATAATGAGATAAGATTTAATAACAAAATGAAAAGCCATTTTGCTGGAATGCCACTGGCCTCCGCCATCTCCTGATCAAACGAAATAAAATGGAACTCCTTAAAAAAAAGGGTAAGACATCCAAGAATGACCAGCGAGAGAACCAAGATCATTTTTAAATCGGATCTGGTTACTGAAAGAATACTGCCAAAGAGATATCCTAAAACCTCCGGATTGTATGTTCGCATGAGGCCGAGAAAAAGAATAGCCAGCGCCATCGTCAGCGTGTAGAAAATCCCAATAGAGACGTCGGGTTTCATTCGGCCATTTCGTTCCAGAAATCCGGTTACCCAGACCGTGGAGATTCCGAAGAGGATGGCCATGGCTAACGGAGGCGCACCGATTAGAAAACCGAAGGCGACACCGGCAAATGCCGCGTGAGAGGTGCCAGCGCCAATAAAAGCAAGCCCTTTTAAAACAACAAAAACCCCAATCAGCGAGCAGACAACGCCAATAAGCGCCGAGGCGAGAAATGCCCGTTGCATAAATCCGTAAGAGAGAATCTCCAGCATAGACTATTCCTTAATTTAGAATTTTCAGTGTTAAGAACCTAATCGGTCGGTTGCCAGTGCCTTGTCAAGGGACTTTCGGTTCCCATAGCGCTTTCCCAGTGGCTCTGAAGTAAAGGGATTCAGGATCAATATCAAAACCACAATCCCACGCAAGAGTAGGCCATGAATCAAGATAAAAATGGGAAAAAACTTCAGGATTACGTAATGGTTCCGCTATTTGATACTTGTATACAAGATCTTGGATATCTACTTCTCCTGTTTCGCCCGTGTTAAATTTTAAAAATACCCGAAAGTCTTTAACATACCTCGCTTCTGAAATTGAAATACATTCCATAATGTCTTCTCCCTTTCCCTTACACAAGGGGTTGAATGCGATGAAATTCCTTCGTTTCCCACATCGTTAAAAGTTCATCGCGATGCAATTCTGCCCATTCTTCCACAAGTCCACGCACTCTTGCTGGAAGTATACCGACCGTGATATTCAGATTCTTAATGTTCATTGATGCCCGATATTCATTGTATTGAATATGAAAGTGAGGAGGATTGTGTTCATCAAAGTACATTGAGATAATCATTCCAAGAAATCTTGATATTTCTGGCATGTTTTACTCCATAAAAACCCCAATGAGCGAACAAACTACGCCAATGAGGGCCGAGGCAATAAAGGCCCGTTGCATAAATCCGTAAGAGAGAATCTCCCACATTATGAAACTCCCCCTACCCCCTCTTTGGTTAAAGAGGGGGCGACTCCTCCCCTTTGGTTAAAGGGGAGGCCGGGAGGGGTTAATTTCTTTCTCATTTTTACGTGGTAGAAAAACTGAAAATCGACGTGGTCAACAGCGTGACTTTATTTTTTAAAACATCCAAGAAGCCTTCTCCGATTTGATAAGACTTCTTGGTAAGCTCTGGGGTGGTTAGCGTGAATACCCCTGCCGTGAGATTCGCAATAAGCGGGGCATGATTTGCCAAAACGCCAAAACTCCCCTTCTGTCCGGGGGCGACAATGGCCCCAACCTCTCCCATAAAAAAAACCTCCTGCGGAGTAACAATTGTAAGATGGAAGGTGGTCATCCTTTTAGCCGTTCCCCTTTTTCCTGCGCTTCTTCTATTGTTCCGACCATATAAAACGCCTGCTCTGGGAGTGAATCGAGCTTGCCGTCCAAGATCATGCGGAATCCCTTAATCGAATCGGCTAACTTAACATATCTTCCGGGCGCGCCTGTAAAGACCTCCGCCACAAAGAAAGGTTGAGAGAGAAACCGCTGTACTTTCCGTGCCCTCTGCACCGTCAACTTGTCTTCTTCTGAAAGCTCGTCCATCCCTAAAATGGCAATGATATCCTGCAACTCTTTATACCTCTGCAATGTCCGCTGAACGGCCATGGCGGTTTGATAATGATCTTCGCCCAAAACCTGCGGGTCTAACAGACGAGAAGTGGAATCGAGCGGATCAACCGCGGGGTAGATTCCCAGCTCCGCAATCTGGCGCGACAAGACAGTGGTCGCATCCAAGTGGCTAAAGGTTGTTGCCGGCGCCGGATCGGTCAAATCGTCTGCCGGGACATAAATCGCCTGAACAGAGGTAATTGATCCGCGTGTTGTGGAGGCAATCCGCTCCTGAAGCATCCCCATCTCGGTGGCCAAGGTCGGTTGATAACCGACGGCTGATGGCATTCTCCCTAACAACGCAGAGACCTCTGACCCGGCCTGAACAAATCTAAAAATATTATCAATAAAGAGTAAGACGTCCTGACGTTTTTCATCTCTAAAATATTCCGCCATGGTCAGGCCGGTCAAGGCGATTCGAAGGCGCGACCCTGGCGGCTCATTCATCTGTCCAAAGACGAGCGCGGCTTTATTCAACACGCCTGACTAGGTCATCTCCTGATAAAGCTCATTCCCTTCGCGGGTTCGCTCGCCCACTCCGGCGAAAACAGAGTAACCGCCATGTTCCGTGGCGATACTGCGAATCAGCTCCATGATAATAACGGTCTTCCCGACGCCGGCGCCTCCAAAAAGGCCAACTTTTCCACCCTTCGCGTATGGCGCTAGAAGATCAATGACCTTAATTCCGGTTTCCAAAACAGAGGCGACGGGAACCTGAACCTCCAATGTCGGCGCAGGTCTATGAATTGGCCAACGAAGCTTTGGATTTGGAACCGGCCCTTTCCCATCAATCGGCTCTCCCAATACGTTGAAGAGGCGGCCTAACCCCTGCTCCCCCACCGGAACGGAAATCGGCGCGCCAAGATCGGTCGCTTTCATTCCCCGCACCAATCCGTCGGTTGATCCCATCGCGACACATTTCACCATATCGTTTCCAATATGCTGGGCCGCTTCCACAATCAGGTTTGTTTCACTAGTCTGTTCTATTGAAATAGCATTATAGATGGCTGGAATCTCTTCCGCTTTAAATGCAATATCGACTGTGGGTCCAATTACCTGTACAATCTTTCCTTCCGCCATTTTTGTCTCCCCTTTGCTATTGAGCGAAGCTTGCGTCGTTCCCTAACCTATTTTTGTTGTTGGTTTGCGAGTACCGATATAATCATGTCCAGCCGGGTATTAATGCGCCCTTCCATGTTCTCAAATCGCTCCATTAAATGATCCAATCTTGTCTCAAGCCTGTCTGTTCTTTGCTCAAGCCGATCTAGCCTTGAAATGATCGCTTTTGTTTTCTCTTCAAAGGCATCGAAGAAAAAATCCAACGTTATTTTTTTTGCCAAGGCCTGAATTGCCATACGCCCCTATCCCTTTAACGCCTCACCTGCCGTAACAATCTCCAAAAGTTCTTTGGTAATCGCCGCCTGACGCGCCTTATTGCGCAAGAGTGTTAAATTCCGAATCATCTCCTTTGCGTTATCCGTTGCGTTTTTCATGGCGATCATCCGAGCAGAATTTTCCGCCGTAAATGCCTCCACGAGCGAAACATAGATTTTAGAGGCAATAAAGTTTGGCAATAGACTATTTAAAATCTCTTGACTCGAAGGTTCCAAATAGGTTTTAACCCCTCCCGCCCTCCCCTTTGGATAAAGGGGAGGAGTCACCCCCTCTTTGGTTAAAGAGGGGGTAGGGGGAGTTTGGGGTAGAGAGGGTTCCTTTTCTAATGGAAGGAGTTTTGTTGAAATAGGTTTGATCGAAAGGGCCGAACGGTACGCAGTATAAATCAGATGCACCGCATCGAATCGACCGGAAAGATACGACTCGGTCAGATGGTCGGTTATTTGGGATATTTTTAAGAAATCAGGTTTCCCGGCCATGTCTAAATATTTTACAAAGATTGGCCACCTTCTCTTCTTAAAATAATCGTCTCCCTTTTTCCCAATCAAGATAAGCTCTGCCTTGCCCTCGGGATATTTTTCTAATAATACCTCCGCGAAAGAGATGATATTGGTGTTGTAAGCGCCGCATAAACCCCGATCCGAGGTTACGACAACCAAGGCGACCGATTTTTCTTGTCTTGTGTCCAAAAAAGGATGAAACATCGTAGGGGCGACGCATGCGTCGCCCCTACCGACATCCTGCAGGTGGGATAAGAGTTCCGTTACCTTCTCAAAATATGGCTTGGACTTAACCAATTTCTCATGCGATTTTTTCAGACGGGACGCGGAAACCATCTGCATCGTCTTCGTAATCTGCTGGGTCTTCTGCGCCGCCCGAATCCGCCCCAGTAAGCCCCTATAATTTAATACGGCCATTTTGTATTGTACGGGCGACGCATGCGTCGCCCCTACGATTTCCACTCTGTTTTAAATGCTAAAATCGCCCCGTCTATCTTTTTGATTATCTCGTCGGATAAGAGCTTCTCCTTATCAATAGACAGAGATATTTCGAGGTAACCCTCCGAAATCTTTTTTAAGAAGGCCTCTTGAAATTTTTTGACCTCATCGGTTGGGATATCATCCAGATGGCCTTGAGTTCCGATATAAAGGGCAATCACCTGTCGTGAAAGGGGTTGCGGCTGATACTGATTTTGCTTTAGTAGTTGAATCATCTTGGCGCCCCGGTTTAACTGTGCCTGTGTGGTCTTATCAAGATCGGACCCAAACTGGGCAAACGCGGCCAATTCTCGATACTGCGCCAAGTCCAAACGAAGGCGCCCCGCAACCTTTTTCATTGCCTTCGTCTGCGCGTTTCCACCGACGCGGGAGACTGAAAGTCCAACGTTAATCGCAGGCCGGATGCCCGCATAGAAAAGCCCCGTCTCAAGGTAGATCTGCCAGTCCGTAATCGAGATGACATTGGTTGGAATGTAGGCCGAGACATCGCCTGACTGTGTTTCAATAATCGGAAGCGCTGTGAGAGAGCCTCCTTTGTTTGCGGTTGAAAGTTTCGCGCTTCTCTCCAAGAGGCGGGAGTGGAGATAGAAGACATCGCCCGGATAGGCCTCGCGCCCCGGAGGTCTCCGCAAAAGGAGCGAGATTTGACGATAGGCCGCCGCGTGTTTAGAGAGGTCATCGTAAACGATCAGGGCCTCGCGGCCGGTATACATAAACTCTTCGGCAATGGCAGTCCCTGTGTAGGGGGCAATATATTGCATCGAGGCCGCTTCCGAGGCCGTCGCGGAGACAACGGTTGTGTACTCCATTGCACCGTACTTTGCCAGCGTGGAAACGATGGAAGCCACATTAGACGCCTTTTGGCCAACCGCCACATAAACGCAAAACAGATCGGCCCCTTTTTGATTGATAATCGTATCCAGCGCGATCGCCGTCTTTCCGGTCTGGCGATCCCCGATAATCAGCTCGCGCTGTCCTCGTCCAATAGGGATCATCGCGTCAATCGCCATAATGCCGGTCTGAACCGGCTGTTTCACGGGCTGTCGTGCGGTTACACCGGGAACCCTTCCTTCCAATGGACGGTACGCATCGGTGATAATCGGGCCTTTTCCATCCAAAGGCTGGCCCAAGGCGTCAACGACACGGCCGATCAGCGCATCCCCAACCGGAACTTGGGCAATCTTTTTGGTTCGTTTTACGAGGTCGCCCTCTTTAATTTTGTTGATATCCCCAAAGAGAATCGCCCCGACATTGTCCTCTTCCAGGTTCAGAATGATTCCCATGACCCCTTCTGGAAGAGAGATCATCTCGCCGGCCATTGCGTCAGTCAGGCCGTAGATGCGCGCAATCCCGTCTCCAACCTGCAAAACAGTTCCCACACTTTCTACGTGGAGCGACTGCTCATATCGCGTTAACTCCGCTTTCAAAATCGATGTGACTTCTTCTGGTTTTAGCGCCATATTAAGACCTCACTGTCAGGACAGGGTAACCGTGCGATGGAGATTCTGCACAAAAAATAATATAATGTCAACCGGGGAACTTAAGGGTCTGTAATTCAATCAGCAGGGAGATGTTGCAACGTGCCCCTGCCGCCTCGATGTCTTGAAATCTCTATCACAAAGCCTCCCTTAATTTCTTTCAGGGGGGGACGGCATTTCTTGATTCGGACTAAAACCGATGTCACTCTTGAATCTTCTAAAGCCGTCTTGACTATCTTCTCGGCCAAAGTCTCAACGAGGTTCAAGTAAGAGTTCCGTCCAATTTCCACAATCTTTCTACATACAGCATCGTAATCAATGGTGTCATAAAGGCTGTCGGATTGGGTGTTTATGTCGCAGGTAAGTTCTATATCGACCGAAATGGGCTGGGGGGTTGATCGTTCTTCTTCGGTCACACCAATATGCCCGTCAAACTCAATTTGATAGATGCAAATTTTATCCATTCATCAATCTACAGGTTCCCGCATAAGATGGGCCAACTGTTCCCCTTTCAGGATGTGTTGGGAAATGAGGGGATCTATCTCCTCTTCTGTGAGATGGCCATACCAAGTCCCCCCGCGGGAGATGTTGCCCTCGGAAGCATTGCTGGTCCCATAGATAACCATGTTGGGGCCGTTGCCACACTGGCCCAGACATCGGCAGAGCGTGAGACGGACATCCTTGAGACTTTTCTCAAAAAGCCTTTCCCGCAGTCGATGAAGGGAATCTTCCGCTCCCTGCTGGGTGCAAGTGGTTCCGGTACAGAGAAAGAGATGATACGGCTTGGGCATGAGGGTCTCCGATTACGGCGTGATATCCTCGAAATCTTTGAGCTCCTGCTTCATAAACCGTTTTAATTTCTTGACCAGATTCTCTTCCAGTTGTCTCACACGCTCTTTTGAAATTTTGTATAAAACCCCCAACGCATCCAGCGTCATGGGTTGTTCCGACAAAATCCGATCCGACAATATCTTTTTATCCCGCAGGTCGAGCGTTTGGGAAAACTCTTTTAGTTTGGTTTGAAACAGGCGCGCAAGCTGTTCTTTGGCAGCCTTTTGCTCGACCCCCTCTTCCCCGGAAGGAAGCGTTTCCATCAGCGATCTCTCGGATTCCTTCTCTCCGTACGTTGCATCAAGAGAAACCTCCTGTCCCCACTTCATCCGCCGCTCGACATCAATCACCTCATCTTCTTTTACATTAAGCCGATCGGCCAGCAATTTTGGCCCCGCGACATAACCCAATTTCTCCAGTTTTTCCCGTTCCTTAGATAAGTTGAAGAAGAGTTTGCGCTGAACTTCCGTCGTCCCTATTTTTACAAGACGCCAATTTTGGAGTAGATACTTTAAAATATAGGCACGAATCCACCATGCGGCATAAGTCGCAACGCGTATATTCCTGTACGGGTCAAACTTTTTAATCGCCTGCATCAAACCGATATTACCCTCTTGAATAAGGTCCATCGTATCAAACGGGAGATGCCGATACTCCATGGCAATGGAAGCAACGAATCTAAGATGCGATAAAACCAAATCTGTAATCGCTTGGAGCGCATCCTCATTGGTCGATTTTGATAAAATGGCAAGGCGCACCTCTTCTTCCCGTGTGAGAAAAGGGTATTTACGAATCTCCATGAGATAGCGATGCAGGGGATCATAAACCGAGACGCTACGCTCTTCAGTCTCTTTCGCTTCTTCTGTGGGTTCCGTCGCTTCCTCGTCTGATAGCTCAAGTTCTGACGGGCCTTCAAGATCCTCTTCTGATTCTCGCAGGGGTCGCACCCCTCGCAGGGGTCGTACCTCTTGTCGTTCCTCCATGACGGCAGAGCCTCCTCTATTGATGCTCATGGCAACTCTTTTACCTTTGCTTCAGCCAGGTTCCCAACAACAACGAGCGTCATTTGATCAGGCCTCAAATAGGTTTTCGCCACCCTTAATATATCTTCCCGCGTGACCTTCTCGATATATTTTGGATAATCACTAAAATAGGCCAATCCCAACTCGTGAAAGCCGACCTTGGAGAGAAGTCCCGCGAGCTTTCCAGTGGTTTCAAGCCGCAATGGAAAAGAACCGATTAGATAAGCCTTCGCCTCCATCAACTCTGTTTCTGTAACGCCATCTTTTAGAATCTGGTTGATTTCTTGTAGAGTGGCCGAAATGGCTTCATTGGTGTTACTGGCCTTTGTTTGCAGCGATATCTCAAACGCTCCGGGCTGACGGTTAGCGTCAAACGACGAATAGGCAGAATAAACCAGCCCCTTGTTATCACGGATATGGGTTAGAAGCCGAGACGAAAATCCGCCTCCACCCAGGATGTAGTTCATCACGATGACGGGATAGAAATCGGGGTTTTTTCGACTGATCCCCAGATGGCCGATCAGCACCGTTGTTTGCGTAAGGTCTTTTTCAATCAACTCGGTCTTTTTGGGCTGGATCGTTGGAGAAGCAATGTTACGGGCCAAGACCGGTTTTGGCGATACGTTCTTCCATTCTGAAAAATATTTCTTCACGAGCGCGACCGCTTCCTTCTCTGTAACATCTCCCACAATGGAAAAAAGGGTATTTTTCGGGAGATAGTGGTTTTGGTAAAACGACACGATATCGTCCCTGCCAATCTTCTGCACGGACTCTTCAAGACCGATAACCGGATTTTTATAGGGGTGGTTTCCAAAAACGATATTATCAAAGGCGAGGCTGGCAATGGTGGTCGGGTCGTCTTTTCCAGAGAGGATTGATCCTAAAATAAGACGACGCACCCGTTCCATTTCCTTTACGTCAAACAGCGGGTTTAGCAATAGATCAGAAAGAAGATCAAATCCTCGCTCAATATCTTTTTTTAAAACCCTCAAGTTAACGGATGTATAGTCTAAATCTGCGGAAGCGCCGAGTGAGGCGCCGATAAAATCGATCTCTTCAGCAATTTGTGTGGAACTCCTTTTTTGGGTTCCTTCGTCTAGCAGTGAGGCGGTCAGGTTTGCGACCCCAGCGCGATCAAAAGGATCATCTACAGACCCCGACTTTATCAGCGCTTCCACACTGACGATCGGCAGGGAATGTTGTTCAATGAGAAGGATGGTTAATCCGTTCTTCATGACAATCTGTTTTGGTTTTATCTCGGCAAAAGCGGGTTGGCTTTCGACAGAAATAAAAAGGAAGATCAATAAACAGGCATAAAAACGCATTAAAACTCCTTTTTGGGTTTAGGGATGAGCATCCCAACCGATTTTTGATCTTCAATAAGGTATTCTTGCGCCACGCGCTGTATATCGTCCGCAGTCACTTTCCGAATATTTTCGACATAATGAGTCACATAATCGTAGCCCGCTCCAACGGTTTCCGCGCGGCCAATCTGCATCGCCCGCGCGAAGTTAGAATCGGCCCCAAAAACAAATGAGGCCTCAATCTGATTTTGAACCTTTGTCAGCTCGGTGTCAGTCACTTTATCAGCTTGCAGTCGTTTGATCTCTGCGTTTAACGCCGCCTCGACTGCCTCCAAAGAGACGCCGGGTCGGGGTGTGCCGTAGAAATAGAAAAGATCAGGGTCGGTCGTCAGGTCTTCGTATTGGCCACCGGCATCTAATGCCAATTGCTGTTGATAAACCAGCGCCTTGTAAAGCCGACTGCTTTTTCCGGAGGAGAGGATACCGGCTAAAACGGAAAGGGGATAGGTGTCAGGATTTTTATAGTTTGGCGTATGGAACCCCATAAAAATATAGGGAAGCTGTGCCTCTCTTTTCACGATGGCGCGGCGCTCTCCCCGCTGTGGCGGTTCTATTGGCATTTTCGGATTTGGGTTTACACCTTGCGGAATTTTTTCAAACAGCGCAACGACTTTGGGCAGTAGCGTCTCGGATTTAAAATCACCTGCAATCACAACAGTGGCGTTGTTGGGTTGATAATATTGCTTGTAGTGTTGATAGGCGTCGTCTCGGCTCAAATCGTTTATATCGTCCATCCAGCCAATGATCGGGTTATGATACGGGTGAACCAGAAAGGCCGTGGCGTAAAGGGTTTCCACCAAAGAGGAATAAGGATCGTCATCGGTTCGGGATCGGCGTTCTTCTTTGACAACCTCCATCTCCAGCCCAAACTCGGTGGGGTCAATCAGCAGATTTTGCATCCGGTCGGATTCCAACTCCAGGGAAAGATCAATCTGGTTGGCAGCGAAATTTTCAAAGTAGGCGGTATAATCGTTGCCGGTAAAGGCGTTTTCCGTCCCGCCGTTTTTGGCCACAATCCGCGAGAACTCCCCTTTGCCATGCAGGGATGTCCCCTTAAACATCATATGTTCTAATAAGTGGGAAAGGCCTGTCTTGCCGATCCGCTCGTTACGCGAGCCTACTTTGTACCAGACCTGAAATGTCACCACCGGCGCCTTATTCTCTTCGACCAGTATAACGGAAAGGCCGTTTTTAAGAACGGTTCGACTGACCGCAGGGGGCGTACCCCCTTTGGATTCGGCATGGACAAAAGGGATAGAGAATAACAGCAGGCAAATCGGCAATAAAAAAGCGGAACGGCAATTTGACATCATTGACCTCTTTCGTGTCTCATTCATCAGGTTCGTATCGTAACAGAGGGTCAAAAAGGGTGTCAACATGTCAGTTGCATTTGATCGGTTAATTACAGTCATGGAGCGGTTGCGCGGGGATTTTGGGTGTCCGTGGGATCAGGAACAAACACGCGAGTCATTAAAACCGTTCTTAATCGAAGAGGCATACGAAGTATTAGAAGCGATTGATTCTAAAAATAAGGTCTCTCTCTGCGAGGAGTTAGGCGATCTGCTTTTTCAAGTTATCTTTCATGCGCAGGTGGCGAAGGAGCTCGGGGAGTTTGATATTGAAGCGATACTAGAGATGACAATCGATAAGATGACACGACGTCATCCCCACGTCTTTGGCCAAAATATTCACTCCCCTTCAAGGGGAGGGCGAGGAGGGGATGGGGCGGAGGCAGCGGAATTATTAACGGCCGGTGAGGCTATCAGTCGGTGGGAAGAGCTAAAGCGCAAGGAAAGAGAACCTGGTTCGTCTGTGCTGGACGGGGTGCCAAAGAGATTGCCTGCCCTTTTGCGCGCCCATCAGGTTCAGGCAAAGGCGGGCAGGGTAGGGTTTGATTGGAAAACGCCGGAAGCGGCATTTTTTAAAATAGAAGAAGAGATGGCAGAAGTAAAAGAGGCATTAGCAGAAGGGAGCCATGAGGCACTCGAGTCTGAGCTGGGAGACCTGCTTTTTTCGATTGTGAACGTGTCCCGATTGCTCAAGGTCAACCCTGAAGAGGCGTTGCGAAAAATGGTGAATCGTTTTATGGAGCGATTTAAAAAAATGGAGTTGGCCGCAGGTGAAAAGGGAATGGCCTCTCTTTCGGACGAAGAGATGAATACGCTTTGGGAGAGGGCGAAGTATAGTGGACCCCGAAAACTAGACACGGAATAGCCGTCAACTTATGATGGTTTTAAGGAGGGTCCAGAATGGGGATAA
>JACPZM010000091.1 GCA_016195485.1 Candidatus Troglogloeales bacterium
ATGGGGGAAGGGGACATGATATGTTCTCCATCAATGAGTTCATGCCGTTTTCCGTCATCTGGAAACAGCAAAAAATCTTCGTATGTCCATTTTAAGTGTTGCGCAAGCTGTGGCATCTGCACCTCACGATAAACCGATCTTTAAGTCGTATCGGGATTGTCCCACATTGCACCGCGTAAGTCAAAACCCCGCGTTTCAGGTAGATTTTTTTCGTGGGGCAACAGAACGAGCGCCAACATAAGCAGGATTGATTTGAAGCCAACCCCCTGCTAGAATCGGCAGAATCATGGATAACATTCTTTTGATTGCCAGTAGCGAATCTGACGCTAACATCTACTACGCGAGCCGGTTTTTGGCCCCAGATTCCTTTATCTATCTTGCGACAAATGGGAAGAGCTTCTTGCTCATGAGTGATCTGGAAGTAGATCGCGCGCGGGCACAGTCTAAGGTTGATCATGTACTCTCCTATTCCGATTATGAAGAAAAGGCAAAGCAGTCTGCCAAGAAGTCCGACGGCCCGACGACATCCATTGCCGTTGTATCCGTCCTCTTGAAAGAACAGGGAATCACCGATTTAACCGTGCCGTTTAACTTTCCGCTAGAATATGGCGATGCCCTCCGCGCGTTGGGGTATAAGCTATCGATTAAAAAAGAGCCGCTTTTTGAGGCGCGTGCGATTAAAACCGCTGATGAGGTGGCTGCAATTCGCAATGCGCAGATTTCTGTAGAATCCGCCGTGGACTCTGCAATGGATATTTTACGGAAGTCCAAAATTGAGGGGAATCATATTTATTCGGAGGGGGTGTTGCTTACATCGGAGTTTGTCCGACAAAAACTGCATTTAAAAATGATGGAAAAAGGGTGCGTAGCAGAGCATACGATTATCGCGTGCGGGGTTGATGCCTGTGATCCCCATAATGTGGGCGCTGGCCCGCTACGCGCGAATGAGCCGATTATTTTTGATGTCTTTCCACGATCGATTGAAACGCGCTATTTTGCCGATATGAGTCGAACCGTTGTAAAAGGGATTGCTTCCAATGGATTAAAAAAACTTTACGATACGGTTTTGGAGGGGCAGGAGCTGGGGATTTCGCGTGTACGATCCGGGGCCAACGGCAAGGATATTCACGAAGAGATTAATCTTCTTTTTGAGAACCGGGGTTATAAAACTGGTCGGGTGAATGGTCGCATGGAGGGATTTTTTCACGGGACAGGACATGGTGTAGGTCTTGATATCCACGAGCATCCCAGCATCAGTCGGAAGGATTGTATCTTACAGCAAGGGGAAGTCGTCACGGTGGAGCCGGGGCTATATTATCCTGATATCGGAGCGGTTCGGATTGAAGATATGGTGTTGGTGGAAGAAAACGGGTGCAAGAATCTCACAACCTATCCGAAGTTTTTAGAGATTAAATAGATGGGGCCTCCCGAAATAAAAGATCTCGTTTCAAAGATGCTGACAGCGTTAGGGGAGGATTCTTCACGGGAGGGCCTTCTTGGAACACCCGAACGGGTGGAGGCATCGCTCAAGTTCCTGACTGCAGGTTATAACCAGGATATCGACACGGCCTTAAACGGCGCCTTCTTTCAGGTTAGCCATACGGAGATGGTCATTCTGCGGGATATTGATTTCTTTTCCCTTTGCGAACATCACCTTTTGCCTTTTTTTGGAAAATGCCATATTGCCTATATACCGAATCAAAGAGTGGTGGGACTTTCTAAATTGCCGCGTATTGTTGAGGTTTTTTGTCGGCGTCTCCAGGTACAAGAACAACTGACCTCGCAGATCGCAGAAACCATTATGGAAAAGGTTGCACCGTTAGGGGTGGGTGTTGTGATTGAGGCAAAACACCTTTGTGTAATGATGCGCGGCGTAGAAAAGCAAAACGCCGAGATGGTGACTTCCGCGATGCTGGGCGTCTTTAAGACCGATCCGAAAACCCGAGCCGAGTTTCTTGATCTTATACGGCATCATTAACTCCCCCAGCCCCCTCTTTGGCAAAGAGGGGGACTATCCAAAGAGGAGGAGTTATCCCCCTTTTTCATCAAAGAAGGGTTAGGGGAGTTTTATAAATATGCTTTCCGTTGATGAAGCTCAAAAAATAATTTTGGCGGAGATTCGCCAATTAGAACCCGACACTGTTGCCCTTGCAACCGCATTAGGGCGTTTCTTAGCAGAAGATATTGTCTCCACTATTGATGATCCCCCGTGGGATCGCTCTGCGATGGATGGGTACGCCGTTGTATCAGGCAACACACCTTGCCGCCTGACAGTCATCGAAACCATTCCTGCAGGAACAATGCCTCAAAAAAAGATTATACCAGGAACGGCATCAAAGATTATGACCGGCGCGCAAATTCCAGAGGGGGCAGATGCCGTCGTAAAAATCGAGGATACAGAACAAGACAAAGAGATGATCCTTATTCATAGCGCGGCGAAAAAAGGGGACTATATTCGCTATCGCGGTGAAGTCGTCGCCTGCGGCGCCCTCGTTTTACAAAAGGGGGTTTTAATCCGACCTTACGAAATCGCCATGATGGCATCCATCGGGGTTTCGCGTCTTTCCGTTTATCGCCAACCCCGCGTAGCGATCCTATCAACCGGTGATGAGCTTGTAGATATCCACACGCCAAAAGGGCCGCATCAGATTTATAACAGCAATGGCTATGGCTTATCTGCACAGGTAACCGAAGCGGGCGGTATGCCGGTTGTGCTCGGGATTGCCAAAGATACCCGCGAGGATTTGACAGTGAAACTCAACGCAATATCCGATGTCGATTTTATCTTAATTTCTGGAGGGGTTTCTGTAGGGGATTGCGATTTTGTAAAAGAGGTGATTCAGAGGCTAGGCGGAGCGATCAATTTCTGGAAGGTGGCAATGAAGCCGGGAAAGCCTCTGGCCTTTGGCATGATTTCCGGGATACCTATCTTTGGACTTCCGGGGAATCCTGTTTCTGCGATGGTTACGTTTGATCAATTTGTGCGACCAGCCCTGCTTTAC
>JACPZM010000015.1 GCA_016195485.1 Candidatus Troglogloeales bacterium
TATTTCTCTAACGCTTCATGCAAAGCATCAATGCAGAATCCCCGATCCAGCGTCGTTGAGAGTCTCCATGAAAGCACATATCGACTATACCAATCGATAACAGCCGTCAAATAGACAAATCCCTTTTTCAAACGGATGTACGTGATGTCCGTGCTCCAAACCTGATTAGAACGCGTAATCTCAACACCACGTAGCAAGTATGGATATTTCTTGTGCGATTCATTCGAACGTGATAAATTCTTCTTCGGATAAATCGCAGAAATACCCATGATACGCATGAGCCGTCTCACTTTATCTCGTCCAGCCTCAAGATCAAAGCGCTTCTTCAATGCCTTGCTGAGACGGCGCGTCCCTCGTGTCGGATTCTCAGTAAAAAGCTCATCCAGCTTCTCCAACAACTTCAAGTCCATCTCTGTCAATCCGAAAGGATGATAATAAAATAAACCCCTCGAAATCGACAAAAGGCCACACTGTCTACTCGTCGATAAATCCGATTCCTCTTTAACCATCTCCTTCCTCACAGCAGGTTCAATTTCTTTAAGTTTTTTTTTAGAAAATCAATGTCCATGCTTTGTTCACCTATCCGCTGATGCAGGCGATCCCGCTCCTCCTTCAAACACTTGAGTTCCTCTTTGTCATCTTTATGGTCATCGAAAATAATAGCCGCCTTCTCCAGAAACTCATTTTTCCAGTTCCTGATTTGATTCGGATGAATACTCAATTCGCTCGCCAATTCAGCAAGCGTCTTTGATTCCTTGATGGCCTCAAGCACAACACGCGTCTTAAAACCAGCATCGTAATTCCTTCTAGTCTTCTTTTTCATCGTGGACTCCTTCCTAGGTTTATGACACCCCCTGAGTCCACTTATCTTATTACATTTATCTGTTCAAATTTACCAGACCATTATAATCTATATGCTGACAGGAAAACTAAACTGTAGCAAAGTCGGCTTACCCACTTGAAGTGAGAAAGAACCATAAATAACAGATATGGAATCTAACATTATTCAATTGCGGGCCTGATTATAACTATGATAGAATCGCGACTGTGGGTTGTTGATCCACCCTTAAGGGTGTAAATTTTAGGGGTAACTCCATACATGAATGAAGATAAAATGACGCCGTTGGGTAAGAATTTCGCGCTTTGGCTTATCGTTGGACTCCTGATGGTGCTCCTTTTTAAGTTATTTAGCGCCCCTCAAACTCCTGTCGAAAACGAACTGATTTTTTCAGACTTTATGACCAAGACGGAAAAGGGGGAGATTGCGGAGGTCACCATTCGGGACAATGCGATCCGCGGGGTCTTAAAAAACGGGACGCGGTTCAAGACCTACACGACCTATTATCCCGATCTGGTGAAAATTTTACGAGAACGAGGCGTCCAGATTACGGCCAAGCCTCCGGAAGAACCGTCATGGTACATGGTTTTTCTGATTACTTGGGGGCCATTTATCCTCTTTATTGGCCTGTGGATTTTCTTTATGCGGCAGATGCAAATGGGTGGAAACAAGGCCCTCTCCTTTGGAAAAAGCCGCGCTCGTCTTATCTCCGAAGATCGTAAAAAAGTCACATTCTCTGATGTCGCGGTGGTAGACGAAGCCAAGCAAGAGGTGCAGGAGATTATTGAGTTTCTGAAAGACCCGCCCAAGTTCCAAAAGCTGGGTGGGAGAATTCCAAAAGGGGTTTTAGTGGTTGGGCCTCCCGGAACGGGGAAAACGCTTCTAGCAAAGGCGATTGCGGGAGAGGCCGGGGTTCCATTTTTTTCCATTTCCGGATCCGATTTTGTGGAGATGTTTGTCGGTGTGGGCGCTTCGCGTGTGCGCGCCCTGTTTGAGCAAGGGAAAAAACAGGCCCCCTGTATTATTTTTATTGACGAAATAGACGCAGTGGGGCGGCATCGTGGCGCGGGACTAGGCGGCGGCCATGACGAACGGGAACAGACGCTCAATCAGCTCTTGGTCGAAATGGATGGGTTTGAAACTTCCAGCGGGGTTATCTTAGTTGCCGCGACCAATAGGCCCGATGTCCTTGATCCGGCGCTGTTGCGCCCCGGCCGGTTTGATCGACAGATTGTTGTCAATCGACCCGATATTAAAGGGCGGTTGGAAATCTTAAAAGTGCATACAAGCAAAAAGGTTCCAATGGCAAAGGATGTTGTGTTGGAAACGATTGCCAGGGGAACGCCGGGATTCTCCGGCGCCGATCTTGAAAACCTCATCAACGAGGCCGCCCTTCTCGCTGCCCGCAAGGAGAGGACGGAAGTATTGATGTCGGATTTTGAAGTGGCCAAGGATAAGGTTCTCATGGGTGTGGAACGCACCAGCATGGTCATCACTGATGAAGAAAAGAAAATTACAGCCTATCACGAAGCAGGTCATACCCTCATGGCGAAGCTGATCCCGGGAACAGACCCTATCCATAAAGTGACCATTATTCCCCGCGGTCGCGCTATGGGCCTCACCATGCAGTTACCGATTGACGATAGGCACAATTACAGCAAGGAATATCTCTACAACACGATTGCCATTATGATGGGCGGTCGTGTGGCAGAGGAATTGGTACTAAAGCACGTTACCACCGGCGCGGGCAACGATATTGAGAGGGCAACCGATCTTGCCAGAAAAATGGTCTGTGAGTGGGGAATGAGTGAGAAGATGGGCCCGTTGACGTTTGGGAAGAAAGAGCAGGAGATTTTCCTGGGCCGGGAGATTGCCCAGCATCGCGACTTCTCCGAGACGACGGCAATTGATATTGATAAGGAAGTCAGAAGGCTTATCGTAGAAAACTACGAACGGACTAAGAGGTTAATGAAACAACATATGCGTTCACTGATTGCCCTTGCCGAAGCGCTTCTGGAAAAAGAATCTTTAGATGGCCCGGAGATAGACCAAATTATCGGTTCTTTGGTTTTACAGGATGCTGAAGCCTCGGTGCTGGCTCCGGCGTAGGGGCAAACCTTATGTGTCTGCCCTCATTTTAGCAGGGCGCGCACATCGGTGCGCCCCTACACGAATATGCCTCAACCCATCTGGCAGTGCGGGTCCTATCGCGTAAATCTTATAAAACGCCCATTGATAATGGGGATATTGAATGTCACCCCTGATTCATTTTCAGATGGGGGACTTTTTGCCAATTCCGAGCAAGCCGTAGACCATGCCCTCCTCATGGAACATACGGGTGCGGATATCATTGACATTGGCGGCGAGTCCACACGCCCCAACGCCTCGCCTGTCCCGGCGGAGGAAGAGTTGCGGCGCGTCTTGCCTGTGATTAAGATGCTTTCCCGGAAGGTCAAAATCCCACTTTCCATTGATACAACAAAGGCAGAAGTGGCACGATTGGCAATCGATCATGGCGTTTCGATCATTAACGATATCAGCGGATTAACGCGTGATCCAGACATGAGAGCGATTGCGGCTAAATCAAAAGTAGGACTCATCCTGATGCATGCGAAAGGGACGCCTGAAACGATGCAACGCAGTCCGCGATATAAAAATGTCGTCTGCGAGGTTTATCGCTTTTTGGAAGGGCAAATAAGGCACGCAATGGAGGGGGGAATTTCTAAAATACGACTTGTGGTTGATCCCGGAATTGGTTTTGGCAAAACTGCGAACCACAACTTGGCTTTAATAAACCACCTTGCTGATTTCCTCCCTCTGGGGGTGCCGATCCTGATTGGGCCTTCTCGAAAATCGTTTATTGGAAGGGTTCTAACGGATGAAACCAAAAGCGGTAGGAGCCCCTCCCCACCTTGCCGCCCCTTGAAAGAGAGGGATCATTTGGCATCATTGACATTTTTTCGATGGGAAGGGACTGCGGCTGCGGTTGCTATTTCTATTTTACGCGGGGCGCGGATTATTCGCGTTCACGATGTGGCCCCCATGATGCGTGTGGCCCGCGTTGCCGACGCCATTTGTAAGGGTAGAATCTATTCTGCTTAATGTTTAGCATTTAATTCAATCCATTGAATCTATACGAAAAACCAGCAAGAACCAATTCACCGTGCCGTTCGGTCATGTACGGTTGACTCCCATCACAACGCGCATCCCTGGGATATCTTGCATCTCAACATCTTTCAATGCCTTAAAATTCTTAAACTGGATATATTCGATTCTCATGATTGTTACACTTCCACTCTTAACACCTCCTTAGAATCGATCGCACCTTTTTTGTGTCTCTCTGCATTTGCTTTATTAGATCGGTACTGTTCTCAAATTTTTCGTCCGGGCGGATCCACTCCAAGAAAGCAACTTTCAATTTTTTCCCGTATAGGTTTTTGTCATAGTCAAAAAGATGCGCCTCAATCTGCACCGCTCCCTTTTCGTGAAACGTCGGTTTTGAACCGATATAGACAACGCTGTCATAAGGATGGGGGTCGGAAAGGAGGGTCGTACGCGCCGCATATATACCCTCTTTTGGAATAATTCTGCCGGGAAGATTCATGTTGGCCGTGGCAAACCCTAGATTTTTCCCAGCCCCGTCTCCGTGAAGCACTGCTCCTTCCAGGGTGTAGGGACGCGATAGCATTTTTGCCGCAAGCCCTACATTCCCCGCTCGAAGCAGATCTCTTATTGTCGAGGAGCTAATCAACTTGTTCTCAAGCAAAACCGACTCTTGTGCAACCACTGCAAAACCAAATTGTCTGCCGAGCGCACTCAGATCAGATACTTTTCCAGCACGGTTCTTGCCGAACGCAAACAGCTCGCCAACAAACACTTCTTTGCACCCTATCTTTTCAGAGAGAAGATCTTGGGCAAACTGGGCAGGAGTCTGATGCGCAAATTCTTTACTAAACTCAACAAATAAAATAACATCGACTCCGCACGACGCGATCAAATCCCTCTTTTCTTCAAAAGGGGTCAACAATTGAGTGGGCTGTTTTGGGGAAAGAATAGCCGAGGGATGGGGCCGGAAAGTGAGAACAACCGATGTCCCATTTTTTTCTTTGGCACGTTGTACTGTTTTTTGCAGAAGAACTTGATGCCCTAAATGCAGGCCGTCAAAATTTCCAATTGCCACGACGGGATACGGCGTAATGGGCGTTATCTCTTCTGTTCCAACCAAGATTTTCATGGCACTTCATTATAATGTAAAACGGCCTGTTTTTTTAATTCTTGAACATCCAATTGATCTTTAGAACGCATTGATCCTTCCTTTAGTTTAATTAAACCTTCGACATTTAAATATCTTATGTTGACGCCTCTTTCTGTGATCAATATAGCGCTATGCGGCAATAAATTTTGATACGTATACCCGCGCATTAGAGTGAACACGTCCAGGGGAAATTCTTCTACAATACGGATACACCCTTCTTCTAAAGAAAAGTCTTCTGGATGTAGTTCTCTGGCTGAGCCTTCTCCAAACAATTTTAGACAATTCAGGAGTTTCTGAATGTTTTCTTTTGAATGCTCCACGATAATGTCCACATCCATAGTGGCCCTTGAAAAGCCGCAAATATCAACTGCCAAACCGCCTACAAGAATGTAGTCAATATTATTTTGACTTAACCCTTCCAACAATTCTTCGAACGTTTTCATTGTTTGAGGTAAGCTCGCAGGGGTCGTGCCCCCTTTCGCCCCGAAGTTCTTCAAGCATTATTTTTAATTTAAATGCCCTTTTTAATGGAGATATCTCCTGTAACTTTCTGATCGCAGTCGGTGTCCCGACTACCTTGCGTATTGTAATCTCTTCAGGCATTTTCATGATAATTGTTTTGCCGCTTCTTTCGCAAAGTAAGTGAGAATCATATCGGCGCCGGCCCGTTTGAGCGCTATCAGCGATTCTAACATGGCATTCCGCCCATCCAACCATCCATTTTGCGCCGCAGCCATAATCATAGAATATTCCCCACTGACTTGATAGGCGGCAATCGGAACATCAAACCTTTTTTTGATGTCCGCAAGAATATCAAGATACGGCAGGGCGGGCTTCACCATAACAATATCCGCACCTTCCTCTATATCCTGTGCGACCTCCCGTATCGCCTCACGGCTGTTGGCGAAATCCATCTGATAACTTTTACGATCACCCAAGGAAGGGGCAGAGCCTGCGGCCTCCCGAAATGGAGTGTAAAAACAAGAAGCGTACTTTACCGCATAGGAAAGAATCGGCGTTTGAGTGTGCCCGTTTTCATCCAGAACCTTTCGAATCGCCCCCACGCGGCCATCCATCATATCGGACGGGGCAACCATATCGGCGCCGGCTTCCACATGAGAGAGCGCCATCTTCGCTAAAACAGCCAGTGTCTCATCGTTTAAAATTTTTCCGTCTTGAACCAGACCGCAATGGCCATGCGAAGTATATTCGTCAATACAAACATCGGTGATGACCAGAAGGTTTGGGCTTTGATCTTTGATAGCAGAAATGGCCGTTTGGACGATTCCTTCAGGGTCAATAGCCGTGGAGCCGCCTTCATCTTTTATCTTCGGAATGCCAAAAAGTATAACGGCAGGAATCCCAAGACTCGCGGCCTCCGCCGTTTCTTTTAAAAGCGTTTTAATCGTGTGCCGGTATTGGCCCGGCATGGAGGCAATTTCGCTTTTTCCGCCCCTCCCGTGCGTCACAAATAGGGGGAGAATCAAGTCGTCCACAAGCAAGTGAGATTCACGCACGAGGCGGCGAATCGATTCGTTTTGGCGAAGCCTTCTTCCTCGATGAACGGGGAACACTGTCTGTTAGTTCCTTCCTTTATAGTATTCTACAATCGCCTCAGTGAGCGCGGGAAATGTATATTCGTTCGGCATGACATCCACCCTCAAATTATATTTGCGCGCAGCTTGCGCGGTAATTGGGCCAATACAGGCGACTGCGCTATTTTTGAAAGACGCCATACCCTTTGGAGTCATTCCTTCCACAAAATTCCGTACCGTGGAAGCAGAGGCGAATGTTATCATATCAATCGGCCCTTTGCGAAGCATCTCTTCAATCTCTTTGTACTGCGGCGCGATTGTCTGATAGGCGGCCACGACATCCACAATGCCCCCCTTATTTTTTATCTCTTCGGGCAATACTTCGCGGGCAGAAAGCGCGCGCGGAATCAGGAACCGTTTTTTCGCAATACCACGCCATTCTAATTCCTCCAAAATCCCTTCTGCCTTGAACTCTGCAGGGATAAAGTCACATTTTATTCCCAAACGGAGAATCTCTTCGCGTGTTCTCGGCCCAATTGCGCAAAGAGAGATTCCTTTTAAAATCCGAATATCATAGTCTAATTGATAGAGGCGATCCCGAAACGCTTTGACGCCATTGACCGACGTAAAAATGATTGTGTCGTACCGTTTCACATTTTGAATCGCTTCGTCCAGAGCGTCGAAACTGGGAGGCGGTATAATTTTAATGGATGGAAAGGGAATCACTTCCGCGCCGTGCAAAGTAAGCAAATCGACAAACTCGGATGCCTGCTCTATTGCGCGTGTGACTAAAATCTTTCTTCCAAAAAGAGGAAGCGATTCAAACCAGTTCATTTGATCCCGAAGGGCGACCACGTCTCCAACAACCATCACTACCGGAGGCTTGATCCCGGAAGATTGCGCTTTTTCTTCGATTGTATCAAGTGTTCCAACTAATGTTTTTTGAGTGGGGTATGTCCCCCATTGGATCAATGCAATGGGAGTGGCAGGTAATCTGCCATGCTCTATTAGTTTCGTTGCGATTGCTGGGAGATTTGCCATTCCCATTAGGAATACCAGTGTGTCGCACGATGTGGCTATTTTTTCCCAATGGATATGCTGGACATCTTTAGCGGGGTCCTCATGTCCCGTGAAAAAGGCGACAGAAGATGCCTTTTCGCGATGTGTCAGCGGAATGCCGGCATAAGTAGGAACCCCAATGGCAGAGGTCACACCGGGCGCTACTTCAAAGGGAATATGCGCTTCTGCCAAGGCCTCTGCTTCTTCTCCGCCACGTCCAAAGATAAACGGGTCGCCGCCTTTTAAGCGCACAACCATCCGGCCAGATTTTGCGGCATCAATCATGCGTTGATTGATCTGATCCTGATGCAGATTGCTCCGCGCCCCTCCCTTTTTGCCGACGTAAATACGCTCGGCGGAATCTTTCGTAAACGCAAGCAAGAGGGGATTGGCTAGATAGTCATAGATAACGACGTCGGCCTCGGCCAGTAACTCCTTGCCGCGCAATGTAATGAGTTTTGGATCTCCCGGCCCTGCCCCGACTAGATAGACTTTTTTTTGCATCAATTTTCTTAGTTTTCAAGCAGCAACCAACTTGGCATATCACAATCAGTTTGATCCACAACAAAGTGGTTATGCATGGACCTCAACAAACTCGCTGTACGAGTGTGGCTTAGGCACAGCAGTACCCTTGCCTTTAATATCCTCCAGATGAAATTCAATAGCCTCATGAATAAGTTGTAATGCCTCTTGTTTCGATTCCCCTACCGCAACGCAACCAGGGAGGTCGGGGACATACGCACCAAAACTGGTTGGGCCTTCTTCAACTACTACCATATAGCGCATCAGCGATACCTCCTATTTCAAGCCCACTTGTTTCAGAACACGACAGATGTGTATCCTACACCTGTTCTTCCTTTTTACACAAGCCCGATTCAGTATACAATTCCCGCGTAAGCTTTTTGTATTTCATCAACCCTTAACAGGAGGTGTTCCATGACCGTACTACGGCAAAAAATGGTCAACACATTGTAGTTGGCCGGCACTGTTTGAATCCACTCAACAATGTTATCTCCGTGAAGTTCAGCTTCTCGCTCAATTTCATAACCAATCCCCATATTGCCTTACTCAAGAACATCTTGAAGCCTATCTCCTTCAGCGTAAAAATATCGATAAACTCGCCCCCGCAACAATGAGAATCTGCTACGCAGGCATCGAATTCTTATTATAGTGCGTGGGTGCTTGACAGGTCATTTCTTCTCTGTTATAAAGGGCTGCAATAGGGTTTCTTTGCTCTCTGTCTCCATGACGTTTACTCCATGGCATATTTGGGCCGCATTTCTGTTGGATCTGGTTTTCGGAGACCCTGAATGGGTTCCTCGTCCGAGGAGTGCCGTTTTAAAGGGCGTTCATTTTCTTGAAGATTTTCTGAAGGAAAGAGGGGTATTAAAAATCGGCGAAAAAAGGGCCGGTATTCTCCTGACGCTCTCTGTCGTTTTCTTAACGTCAGGGGTCAGCGCAGGTCTTATTTTTTTAGGCAGTAAGTTGCATTCGAAGATTGAGTTGGTTGTTCTTCTTTACCTTGCCTACACAACATTAAAGATGAGGTCTTTTGGGGATCAGGCCTATGCGGTTTTGCAATGGCTTCAGAAAAAAAATCTCCCTTGTGCGCGGGAAGAACTATCTCGTGTTATGAGTTACAACACGGGGGATCTGACGGAGGCTGAAGTCATTCGCTCCACGGTTTTAGCCGTTGCGGAGAATAGCACAGATGGCGTTGTCGCCCCCCTCTTTTATCTTGTGCTGGGTGGTGTCCCGTTGGCAATGGCGTATAAGGCAATTCACACGCTCTATTTTGCTATGGGGAAGACTGACCCACTCTATCGAGGATGGGGTTTTGCGTCGGCGCAATTTTACAATTTAGCAAATTGGTTTCCGGCGCGAATAACAGGTGTTCTCATGGTTGTCGGCGCGACATTTTTATTTGGCACAGGATCAAAGACATTCATGATCTTTCTACGTAATGGCCTGAAGCGAAGCAACCCAAACGCTGCAATTCCGGAGGTTGTGGCGGCAGGGGCTATCGGCATGACCCTGCGCAACCCGTCTGCCGACGTAGCGGTCCTTCCGATTTTTCCCCTCCATGAAGACGAAATCGATGCAGTGCAGTCGCATCACATAAAAGACGCGATAAAGCTGATGGGCGCTGTCGCCTGCATAATGCTCATTCTATGTATGGTGATATAAGGAGCTGTTAAAGAATATAACGAGAAGTGAATGCGTGAGGAGCGGGCTTTGCCCGTCCGAACGCGGTCGGAACGCCGACTGCGAGGGTGTGGGGGCATTGAGAGCGAAGCGAGTCAGGCCCCCACATTTATAATGGGAGAAATTGAATGAAACATTTAACATTGATTTTAGGGGGATGCTGTTCTGGAAAAAGTAAATTTGCATTGGAGCGGGGACAAAGTCAATGCCCCCTTGATTTGCCAAAGCCACGAAAATACTATCTTGCGACGGCGCAAGCGTTGGATGAAGAGATGGCGTCTCGGATAAACGCCCAGAAAAAACAGCGATCTGCAGATTGGATTACGCTGGAGGAATCGATCAAGGTTCCCGATGCGTTTTCGTTCCTCAACAAGAGGGCAGATGTCGTGGTGATCGATTGTGTAACCCTCTGGCTCTCGCATCTCCTGATGATCAAAAGCGATTATGATATCCTGACAGAGGCGGAAATTCTGATTGCGGCGATCAAGCGTGTTGATTTTTCGGTCATCGTTGTTTCGAGCGAGATCGGTTGCGGGATTGTGCCAGCCGATTCTATTTCGCGTTTATTTGCCGATACGCACGGCCTGATGCACCAGACGCTGGCCTCGCTTGCAGACGAAGTCTACTTCATGGTGGCTGGAATTCCGATGCAGGTAAAAGGTGGCAAAGCCTAGAACTATTTTTTCTTGTCAGAAATGTGGCTGTCAATCTCCGAAGTGGATGGGCCGGTGCCCCGATTGCGGAAGTTGGGATTCCTTAATGGAAGAGTCTATTTCCGACGAAGGCGCGGGTAACGATGCTGCCGAAAAAGGACGCTGGATTTCCCAATCCCAACACGACAATAATCTGTCTCAGCCGCAGCAGATCTCTAAAGTGCCCACCACATCGTCGCATTACTTTAAGACCGGCTTATCTGAATTAGACCGTGTTTTAGGTGGGGGAGTTGTCCCCGGTTCGGTGATCTTGATTGGCGGCGATCCGGGAATAGGCAAGTCCACGCTGCTGCTGCAGGCGCTTGCTCTCATGAGCAAAAAAACCCTTTATGTTTCCGGAGAGGAGTCCGCCGCGCAGATTAAACTGCGTGCCGATCGTTTAAACGTTAACTCTGAAAATCTTTATCTCCTGGCGGAAACTGCCTTGGAAGAGATTCTCCGCCATGCGGAGGCATTAAAGCCGGATGTGGTGGTGATCGATTCCATTCAGACGGTTTATACCCGGCAGACAACATCCTCCCCCGGAAGCGTTTCGCAAATCCGTGAAGCGGCCTCGCAGCTTATGTTTTATGCAAAGCGATCGAATACGGCCATCTTTATTATCGGGCATGTGACCAAAGACGGGGCAATAGCAGGCCCTCGGCTTCTGGAGCATATCGTCGATACCGTCCTTTATTTTGAGGGTGATAAAAGCCACGCCTATCGGTTGATCAGAAGCGTTAAAAATCGATTCGGATCGGTGCATGAAATCGGGGTCTTTGAAATGAAAGGGATTGGTCTCGTGGAGGTGGGGAACCCTTCCAGTATCTTTCTCTCGGAACGACCCAAAGAGGCCGCAGGGTCTGTGGTCGTCGCCTGTTCTGAGGGAGAAAGACCTCTGTTAGTCGAGCTTCAGGCGCTGGCTACAGATAGCTATCTGGCAATGCCGCGCCGTACGACCTCCGGCGTGGACCCAAACCGAGTTTCTCTGCTGATTGCCGTTTTGGAAAAGAGGGCCGGACTGCGCCTTGCGGGACAGGATATTTTCGTCAATGTGGTCAGCGGAATAGAGATTAGCGAACCGGCAATCGATTTAGGTCTGGCAATTTCTATCGCATCGAGTTTCCGCGATAAACCAATCGATTCCAATACTGTTGTCTTTGGGGAGATTGATCTATTGGGCGAGATTCGGCCTGTGCAATATGCAGTGCAACGGGTTCGAGAGGCCCAAAAGCTGGGATTTTCGCGGGCAATTCTCCCTGCGCGAAATGCCGAACTACTACACCGTGAAGATGAATCTTCCTTCTCGATAGAACTTGTGGGTGCATCCTCTATTGCAGAAGCGCTGAAGATTGTTTAGCGCTTCGTTGATGAGGATATGGCCAGGGTAACAACCGATAGAAAAAAACACGCAAAAACGCTGTCATCCCAATATGACAATGGGTGTATTTGGCACTTGACATACACAATAACGTTGGGTGATGCTCCCGTGCATGTCACCAAACCTTGCGATTGATGATAAGCTCTCCTCAACAAGCCCTGAAAGTTAGGAGTGGACTACGAACTTATTCGGAAAGACGATTGGCTTAAAATCAAGGCAGCTGGCGCGGCTTGAGCAAATGAGTCGCCGCAAGATCAAGCCGGGCGAGATTCTTCCGTACGATGTTGCCTGCTTGATCAGCGCCCTCTCATCTGAAATTGGCCGGCAAATCGGTCTTCTGATCAGTCGAGAGGGAGAGATCTACGCGATCTTAATGGGTGACGACCATGAAGTCCTGATTACCGATCTGTCACAGTTTCGCCCCATTAAAAGGGGACTTCGAGGGATTCGGCTTGTCCATACTCATCTGAAGAATGAACCGCTTTCGGAAGAAGATTTAACCGATTTGGCCCTGCTTCGACTAGACCTCATAGTCGCGGTGGGCGTTCTGCCTAACGGTCTTCCCGGCCTTGTCTATACCGCACATCTTCTACCTCTCAATAAAGAAGGGAAGATATACCATCTGGATTCTCCTTTATCAATTCATCAGATCGGATCCGTATCATCCGCGTTGCTTGAAACGATTTACGCGACGTTCGATGCGCAGGAGCGTTCCTATGCCACAAGGGATCGCAAGGAACGGGCGCTTCTTATCAGCGCTTCCCTGGAAAGCCGAACGCATCAAGAAGAATCGCTTGAAGAGCTTGCGGAATTGGCACGATCGGCCCAATTAAATCCAATTGAATCGATTGTACAACGCCCAAAAAGCCTTCATCCAAAATATCTTTTGGGGTCGGGGAAGATCAAAGAAGTGGTTATAAAAGCGCTTCAAATGCAAGCCGATCTTCTAATCTTTAACCAGAGTTTAACCTCGCTGCAAACCAAGGCGATTGGCGAGATCACTGAAATGAAGGTTTTGGATCGCACAGCGCTCATCCTCGATATTTTTGCGCAACGCGCGGTGACACGCGAGGCGCAGGTGCAGGTGGAATTGGCCCAGTTGCGATACCGTCTTCCCAGGCTTCATGAGCGCAGCACGTCTCTCTCTCGACTCACCGGCGGCATTGGAGGCCGCGGCCCCGGAGAGACACGGCTGGAGGTCGATCGCCGCCGCACGCGGGACAAAATATCACGATTGGAAAAAGAGATGGAAACACTGTCGCAAGGCCGCTCCCAGCGGAGAACAAAAAGAACTTCGCAACAGATTCCAATTCTTTCCATTGTAGGTTACACCAACGCGGGGAAATCGACCTTGCTCAATACCTTGACAAAAAGCGATGTGAAGACAGAAAACCTTTTATTCTCAACACTAGACACCTCTACCCGCCGTCTCCGTTTTCCGCGCGAAAAGGAGGTGCTCCTCACCGACACGGTTGGTTTTATCGAAGCGCTTCCCCCCGATCTTTTAGACGCTTTTCAATCCACATTGGACGAATTAAAAGATGCCAATCTGCTGATTCATCTGGTTGATATTCACTCGCCCCGCTTTGAAACGCATATTCAGGCGGTTCATGATATATTACATAAACTCGGGGTCGAGAAGGCGGATCGATTACTGGTCTTTAACAAAATAGACCTTATTGATAAAGAACGCGCCGAGAATCTCTGTAAACGATATGGCGCCATTGGGATTTCGGCGCAAAATTCAGAAATGGTTTCCCCATTACTTTCGGAAATAGAAAAGAGGGTGTGGCAAGAAAAGGGCGGGGAAACTCCCCCTGACCCCCTCTTTAGTTAAAGAGGGGGTATCTCCTCCCCCCAAGGGGAGGCAGGGTGGGGATGGGGTAAAAATGAACGAGATCGGTCGTATATTAATCTCTTGTCCGGACAGGCCCGGAATCGTAGCGGCCGTCTCAAAATTTTTATTTGAACAGGGGGCCAACATTGTCCATTCGGATCAGCATACGTCCGACCCCACGGGCGGAACTTTTTTTATGCGTGTGGAATTTCAGCTTGCCAACATAGAAGAGAAGGAAGAAAAAATTAAAGCCCTTTTTGCGCCTTTAGGTGATCAATTTAATATGGAATGGCATCTTTCATTGGCAAGTAAGATTAAACGGCTCGCCATTTTTGTATCTAAAGAAGAACATGCTTTGCTGGAGCTTCTTTGGCGCAGGCGTTCGGGAGATCTTGTCGCCGACATTGCCATGATTATTTCAAATCACGCCGATCTAAAACAACTCGCAACGAAAGAAGGAATTCCCTTCCACACGATTCCCGTTCATAAAGACGAAAAGGAAAAAGCAGAAGATCGGCAGATTGCCCTCATGGCAGGGAAGGTCGATCTGATCGTGCTGGCGCGATATATGCAAATTGTCACGCCTCGTTTTATTAAACATTATCCGAATAAGATTATTAACATTCATCATAGTTTTTTGCCAGCCTTCGCGGGGGGCAATCCTTACCTTCAGGCGTATGAAAGGGGTGTTAAGCTCATCGGCGCGACGGCGCATTACGTAACGGCAGACCTCGATGCAGGGCCTATCGTAGAGCAAGGCATAGAGCGGGTAAGTCATCGGTATGGCACTGATGAATTGAAACGGATAGGCCAATATATTGAAAGAATAGTTCTTGCGAAGGCAGTGATCTGGCATCTGGAAGATCGTATATTAGTCTATGGCAATAAAACAATTGTATTTAATTGATTATTATTTTTACCCAAGGGCTTGTTGCTTGCTTTTATCGATACCGGTCGCTTTCCGTCCAGACACTCATTATTTGTTTATTACGCCATAATAAACCCGACCACTTTAAAGTCTCGCCCCAAGGCATGTATCACATCCAATTCTGTGAGAGCGTAGTGGAAATATTGGGAACGCAGAACGGTTTGACCGAAATATGCATTTAAGGGTATAACCTAGGATGAGGCGAACGATGCTATTATTACAAATTGATTCCAAATCCAGTAAAAAGCATCAATGCAGTCGCCTTGATTCGTGAGGATCGCGATATGATTGTTGCCATGGATACTAAGGTCTGTAAAGGAGCTCTTGCATGAAAGCGGTTATTCTAGCAGGAGGGCTTGGGACTCGCATTAGTGAAGAAACGGCCACACGGCCCAAGCCGATGGTCGAAATTGGAGGGAAACCGATCCTCTGGCATATTATGAAAACCTTTTCCGCACACGGCATTTCTGATTTTATTGTCTGCCTTGGGTATAAGGGGTACATGATCAAAGAATATTTCGCCAACTATTTTCTCCATCTTTCCGATGTGACCTTTGACATGGTCAATAATAAGATGGAAGTAATGGCGATGGAGTGGGTGATGTCAATGTAACGGAATTGATCGCTTTTCACAAAAGCCAAACGACATTAGCTACGCTGACGGCCACACAGCCTCCGGGCCGTTTCGGCGCTATCAGCCTAAAAAAAAATAGGGTAACGGCCTTTCAAGAAAAACCGGAGGGAGACGGCGGATGGATCAATGGCGGCTTTTTTGTATTATCGCCCAGAGTGATTGACTATATAGAGGGGGACAGTACGCTGTGGGAGCGCGGCCCCATGGAACGATTGGCAAAAGATGGACAGCTTTCGGCCTTCCTCCATCATGGTTTCTGGCAGCCGATGGATACCCTGCGCGATAAGAATCGTTTAGAAGAACTATGGGCCGCAGGGAACGCCCCCTGGAAGGTCTGGCAGGATCATGGTTGAGTATTTTTTGTGATTCAGACATCCGATTTTTTAGTAGTGGGTGGCGGGATTATCGGGATTAATGTTGCCCGTGAGATCAAGCGGCGATACCCACAGGCGCGCTTGATCCTCCTTGAAAAGGAGGACTCTTGTGCCAAACATGCAAGCGGCCGCAACAGCGGCGTCCTCCATGCGGGTTTTTATTATACCGCCAACAGTTTAAAGGCACGATTCACGCGACTGGGTAATGAGATATTAACACGTTACTGCGAAGAAAAATCCCTTCCGATCAACCACTGCGGGAAATTGGTTGTTGCCAAAGATGCTTCCGAACTTCCCGCGTTAGATGAACTCCTTCGCCGTGCAAAAGCGAATGGTGTAGAATTGCACTCTATTTCAGATCAAGAAGCTCAAACAATAGAACCGCGGGTTAAAACATTTCAACGCGCCCTTTTTTCTCCAAAAACATCCTCCGTTGATCCTGTTCAGGTGACCTTCTCTATGCAAAAGGACGCGGAAACAGAAGGGGTTGAGGTCAAATTAGGGGAGCCCTATTTAAAAAGAACGTTGGAAGGGATTGTCACCTCAAAAGGCACGTATAGTGTCGGTTATTTTGTGAATTGTGCCGGACTCTACGCAGATAAAATCGCGCTTGATTTTTGTTTTTCCGAAGCATATCGAATCTTGCCTTTTAAAGGTCTTTATCTTTACTCGGAAGAACAGGAGGGAGCTGTGAGGACCCATATTTATCCCGTGCCGGACCTGCGCAACCCTTTTTTGGGCGTGCATTTCACGATAACGGTCGATGGACATGTGAAGATCGGTCCGACCGCAATTCCAGCGCTTTGGCGTGAACAGTACACAGGATTAGAAAGATTTAAACTGGATGAATTCGCAGATGTGTTGTGGCGCGAGATCGGGCTTTTTTTTAATGCAGGATTTAATTTTAGAAAGTTGGCATTCGAGGAGGTTCAAAAATATTCGAGAAGTAAGATGGTGGCACTCGCTAGTGTCCTTGCCAAAGAGGTAAATCTGCATCATTATGTTCGTTGGGGCAGGCCAGGAATTCGTGCGCAACTTGTAAACATTCGTGAGAAAAAACTAGAAATGGATTTTGTCATTCAAGGAGATTCAAAATCTCTTCACGTTTTAAATGCAGTCTCTCCTGGGTTTACCTGTTCGGTTCCATTTTCGGAATATGTGTGTGATAGAATGGAAGAGTACAGAAAAACCAAGTCGTAAAAGCATTGAGGAAGTCGCTAGAATGAAAATTTTAATCACCGAAAATATGGGTTATATTGGATCCAGCGTGGTGCGTAGGCTTCGAGATTCCTATCCAAAAGCCCGCCTCATTGGCGTGGATACTGGTTTTTTTGCCCATTGTCTAACGAATGCAAAACGGCTCCCTGAAACGCGGTTGGATGCGCAGTATTTTATGGATGTGCGCGATATTCCCGCGTCGCTTCTGGCCGGCGTTACTGGGGTTGTAAGTCTTGCCGCTATTTCAAATGACGTTATGGGCCAAATCGATGAGAAACTGACACAGGGCGTGAATTGTTTGGCGAGTATCCGACTCGCGAAGCTTGCGAAAGCCGCGGGGGCCAAGAATTTTGTCTTTGCATCCAGTTGCAGTGTGTATGGCTTTGCTGAAGACGACTCAAAAACCGAACAATCCGAAGTCAATCCTTTAACAGCGTACGCAAGATCGAAGGTGATGACAGAAAAGGGGTTAAAGCCTCTGGCGGACAGAACATTCAAAGTCACATGTCTCCGCTTTGCAACGGCATGTGGAATGAGTGAACGATTACGGTTGGACCTTGTGCTGAATGATTTTGTGGCGGGAGCGCTTTTGACAAAAAAGGTCACGGTGATGAGCGATGGATCCCCCTGGAGGCCTTTGATCCATATCCAAGATATGGCGCGCGCGATTGATTGGGCTGTTTTCCGTCCTGCAAAAAACGGAGGCCCTTTTTTGGTTTGCAACGCGGGATCGAACGCATGGAATTATCAGGTAAAGGAGTTGGCACAGGCCGTGGTGCATGAAATCGCTGGTGCAGTCGTCTCAATCAATACTTCTGCTCCTCCTGATAAACGCTCTTACCGCGTCAGTTTTGATTATTTCAATGCCTTGGCCCCAAAAGAAAACCAGCCGAAAATAAATTTGACAGACGCCGTTTTGGAATTAAAACAGGGACTCGAAGAGATGGCATTTAACACGCCCGATTACCGTAACTCTCATTTCATGCGGATCCGCGTGTTAATGGAACTGCGCAATTTAGGATTGATCAATAGCGATTTGCGTTGGAAGAAAGGTAACTGCTAACCAGAATAATATACGAGACATAAAGCTCCGGCAGATAGAGTCCTATCCATGGACGTATCAGTTCTGTTCAGGGTAATCTATAAAAGAAAGTGATTAGGAAAGGAGTTTTCCCATGAAACAGACTGTTTTGCACGAAATATTGCGTGTTGATGCAAATCATCAAATACATCTTAATCTGCCGGCAGAGGCGGGGGACGAATTTGAAGTCATTGTAATGCCGGGTCGCTCCCAAGACGAGAGGAACATGCTTTCCGATGAAGAACAATTGATGTTGGCAGGCTTTTGGGCAGTTACCCCAGACGATCCTGAAGAAGACGCCATCTGGGGAAAATATCTCCATGAATGAACCTGTAGAGCCGGGCAATATCTACATTTATAACGTGCCTTTTGTGGATAGTAGTAAGGCTAAGCCACGTCCGGTGCTTGTGACTTCCCTACCAAGTAGCAAGGGAGATGTGATGGGGGTTCCAGGGACGACACAGATCGAAAATTGGAATGAGACGCATCAGATTGTCATTAGACCTGAAGATATCACTGAAGGGACGCTTTCAAAAACTTCCGTATTTCCGGTTAGCAAGCAGATGGTATTTTCACCCCGCTTTTTTGCGGCGAAGGTGGGTACCGTCAAACCTGCTGTTCTGAAAACAATGCTGCGCCAATTGACTTGTTATCAGGTGGAACAGTACTGTCATGCGATCAGTACAAAAGAGTCTTTCACCCCGGGTGAAACGATTATTCCCGCTGCCGGAAAAGTCATTGGAACATCGGAACGAACCAATATGGTCGAGGCGGTCCTAGATGGCCACCTGACGACTGGCCGCTTTAATGACGCATTTGAAAAGCGTCTGGCCGGTTTTCTGGGTATGAGACATGTGCTGACGACTAATTCCGGGTCCTCGGCCAATTTACTGGCAGTATCTGCCTTAACCTCCCCTTGGTTAGGCGCCGAGCGGCTTCAACCAGGCGATGAGGTGATTACGGTCGCGGCAGGGTTCCCAACGACGGTGAATCCGATTCTGCAAAATGGTTTGGTGCCGGTCTTTGTGGATGTCACCCTTCCGACTTACAATGTGGATGTCACACAGTTGGAAGCGGCATACTCCAGTAAAACCCGTGCGGTTATTTTAGCCCATACATTGGGCAATCCATTTAATCCCGATGCCGTAACGAATTTTGTTCGACAACATGATTTGTGGCTGATTGAAGATTGCTGTGATGCATTGGGATCGACCTATAAAGAGAGGTTGGTTGGGACGTTTGGTGATATTGGAACGATTAGTTTTTATCCTGCGCATCATATTACGATGGGGGAAGGAGGCGCGGTTTTTACCAACAATAGCAAGCTTGATTCCATCATTGAATCTTTTCGTGACTGGGGGCGGGACTGCTGGTGCGATCCGGGAAAAGAGAATACTTGTGGTAAACGCTTTGGCTGGCAGTTGGGTTCACTGCCTCTGGGCTATGACCACAAATTCACTTACTCCCACATGGGATATAATCTTAAGATCAGCGACACGCAAGCCGCTTGCGGATTGGCACAGATGGATCGGCTGCCAGGCTTTATCCAGGCGCGTAAACGCAATTTTGCTTATCTAAAAATCAGACTGAAAAGTTGTGAGAAATTCCTCATCTTGCCGGAGGCTACGCCCGGCAGCGATCCCTCCTGGTTTGGTTTTCCCGTCACAATTCGAGAGGAAGTCAACTTCTCCCGTGTCGACCTTCTAAAATGCCTTGACCAGCACAAGATTGGTACGCGTTTGCTGTTTGCAGGCAACCTCACGCGCCAGCCTTATTTTGAAGGACGAACGTATCGGATCAGCGGTGAATTAAAGAATACCGACAAGATCATGAATAATGCGTTCTGGATCGGCGTTTATCCGGGGCTAACGGAGGAAATGCTGGATTATGCGGCAAGCAGGATGGAAACGTTCTTCGGGGTGAGTCGGTGAACGTGATGGAAAAGAATCTGCTTGAAGAAGATATGGATCACGTTTTAAATCATACAAAAGATTTATGGGAAGAACTTCGTGGTCAACGCATTTTTATAACAGGAGGGACAGGGTTTTTTGGGACGTGGCTTCTCGAAAGTTTCGTATGGGCGAACGAAAAACTCAAGTTGAATGCGGAAGCAATGGTCCTAAGCCGTGACCCTGATGCGTTTTGTCGTAAAGTTGCGCATTTTACTGAGGATCGATCCATAACGTTTTATAAGGGGGATGTGCGTAACTTTGCGTTTCCTGATGGTGATTTTTCTCATATCATTCATGCGGCAACAGAGGCTAGCGTAAAGCTCAATAATGAAGAACCGCTCACAATGATTGATACAATCGTTCAAGGAACAAGACACACGCTTGACTTTGCTGTACACTGTTGCGCAAAGAAGTTTTTAATTACAAGCTCCGGCGCGGTATATGGGCAACAGCCCGCTGATCTGACCCATGTTTCTGAAGCGTACAGTGGCGCGGCGGATATTTTGAATCCACAATCAGCGTATAGTGAAGGCAAACGAATGGCAGAACTCTTTTGTTCTATTTATGCCAAACAGTATGGTATCGAAACCAAGATTGCGCGCTGTTTTGCGTTTGTTGGCCCATATTTGCCGTTAGATATTCATTTTGCCATTGGTAATTTTATTCGTGATGGCATTCAGGGGGGGGCTATTGTGGTAAAAGGGGATGGAACACCTTATCGTTCCTATCTTTATGTTGCCGATTTAGTGGTATGGCTCTGGACTATTTTGTTTAGAGGGAAAACGGGTCGGCCGTACAATGTCGGATCTGAACAGGCGATTAATATTGCCGACGTAGCGAATCTCGTGGCAGCTACTTTTCACCCTGTACCCGAAGTACAGATCACGCACAAACCGGATCCCGGCAAAGTGCCAGAACGATATGTTCCATCTACACAACGGGCGTTGACTGAGTTGTATCTGCAACAGACGATTCATTTGCCGGAGGCGATCAGACGAACCGTTGACTGGCACAAGGAAATGCAACTGAGTTATTCGTGAAAGGAAGCATGATTCGCGTAGCTGATTATATTGCCAAAACGCTTGCCGACGATGGTGTTCGGCACGTCTTCATGGTGACCGGCGGCGGGGCAATGCATTTGAACGATGCGATCGGCAAGGAATCGCGTATCCAATATATCTGTAATCACCACGAGCAGGCCTGTGCGATGGCGGCAGAAGGATATGCGCGTACCACCGGGACGCTTGGCGTGATTAACGTGACCACTGGGCCTGGCGGAATCAATGCGTTAAACGGTGTATTGGGCGCATGGACGGACTCCATCCCGATGCTTGTCGTTTCTGGACAGGTCAAACGCGAAACACTTCTGTCGAGTTACACGCTTCCCGATCTTCGACAGTTGGGCGATCAGGAGGCAGATATTACAACAATGGTAAAAGGAATCACCAAGTATGCCGTTACCGTCGTTGAACCGAAAACGATTGCGTATCATCTCGAAAAAGCAGTTCATTTGGCGCAATCAAGCAGACCCGGTCCCTGCTGGCTCGATATTCCGGTTGACGTACAGGGGGCGTCGATTGATGAATCGGATTTGAAGCGCTACGACCCCACTGAAGATCTTTGCCAATATGACCTGGAGAACCTGCCAGACGTTTGCAGACAAATTATAGGGCATATTCAAAATGCGAAACGGCCTGTCATCATGGTGGGAACTGGAATCCGTCTTGCGGCCGCCACGGAGATTTTCGATACGGTCATTCGGAAATTAGGCATTCCTGTTACGACCGCTTGGACCGCGCATGACCTGATGGCGTCTGATGATCCGCTTTACTGCGGCAGACCGGGCACCGTAGGGGATCGGCCTGGAAATTTTACGGTTCAAAATGCTGATCTGCTCTTGGTGATCGGCTGCCGGCTCAATATAAGGCAGGTCAGTTATAATTGGAAAAGTTTTGCGCGTCATGCCTTCAAGGTTCAAGTAGACATCGATCTCGCGGAGTTGAACAAACCGACCGTGAAACCCGATTTGCCCGTTCATTGCGATGCGAGGCTGTTCTTGGAGGAGCTTTCCCGTCAAATCGATGCGGGTGAATATGACGCGCATCGTTACAGGGGTTGGCTTTTGTGGTGCAAAGAGAGGGTCAGCCGATATCCTGTGCTCTTGCAACGGCATGTTTGTGCGGACAAGGTTATCAATCCGTATTATTTTTTTGATCTGCTATTTCGTAAGCTATCGGATCGTGACGTTATTGTCTGCGGAGATGGCACCGCGTGTGTCGTTCCATTTCAGGTGGGTCTTATTAAAAAGGGGCAGAGAATGTTTTGCAATTCTGGCTGTGCGTCTATGGGATATGATCTTCCAGCATCCATTGGGGCTGCTATCGCGCGAGCGGGGGAACGGGTCATCTGTCTTGCCGGGGATGGCAGTATTCAGTTAAACATACAGGAGTTACAAACAGTGATACATCATCGCCTCAATATCAAGATATTCGTTCTCAACAACGGTGGTTATCTCTCCATACGTCAAACACAGCAAAACTTCTTTGGCCGCTTGGTGGGCGAGGGGCCGTCAAGCGGCGTGTCGTTTCCAGATATGGTAAAAATCGCTGGGGCCTACGGGATACCCTCCTGTAGAATCCAAGGGGAGGACTTTGGAGTCGCCATTGAAAATGTTCTCAATCAGCAAGGACCAGTGCTTGCCGACGTGATGTTGGATCCGGCACAAGCGTTTGAACCCAAGTTAAGCTCTAAACAACTACCAGATGGCCGTATGATGTCGTCCCCACTAGAGGATATGTATCCGTTTTTAGGGCGTGATGAATTTTATGCCAATATGATTGTCAAGCCGATGGAAGAATAATCATGGAGCGTTCATAGCAACATTAACCGGAGAAATCAGATGAATATATTAGAAAAGAAAATGGTTGATGCATTGATTGACCTCAAGGAGAATTACCATGTTGTCGGGGTTAAAGCGGAGTTTGAAGCGGAGGGGACAAGGCTGGAAGAGGCGCTACGAGGCCCTGCGGGATATGTACGAGTGTCGGGTGATTGGCGTAGAGCGTATTGTTGCGCCGATGATTGAAAGCGCTTATGCGCTGAAAAAGTTTCTGGCCGCCGCAAAATTGGCTTTTCCGGAAGATGAGCGAAAAGATATTATGCTTGCCGTCAATATTGAAACCATCAGCGCATGTAAAGCCTTCGATGAGATGCTTAAAAGCGATGCAATAGGCGAGCTCAGTGGGATTGTCATGGGCCGGGTTGATCTGACCGGATCGCTTGGATTGACCCGTGGGGATATTAACAACCCGGCTGTATTTGAAATCGTAAAGGCATTGTTTACGAAGGCCAAGACAAAATCGTTAGAATGTGCCGTTGGGGGAGGCGTCTCCGCTCATTCCCTGCCCTTTTTCAGAGAATTGCCGGCAGGATACATTGATCGGTATGAAACGCGTAAGATTATTTTTGGCTGTCCATCGGCCTTGGGTGAAAGTGCAGATAAAGGGATTCTAAAGGCAGTGGGTGTTGAATTGCTCTGGCTGAAGAATAAGCGGGATTATTATTCTTTAATCTCGCACGAAGATGATCAACGGATTATAATGCTTGAAGCAAGGTACAAGAGCTTGATCGAAGAGGCCGGCGGAAAATACGCGTGAACGGCAAGACGGCCTGAATATTCCTTAATTGAACCACGTCTATGAAAACGGTTGTATTTGATCTGGATGGTACCTTGCTTGATTCTGCTCCTGACATAATCGATAGTCTTGAATATGCTTTAGCAAAAGCAGGCATCATTTTAAACAGGCCAATTCCTGTTGCAGTTGTGGGTCCGCCAGTACGGGAAATGATAGATCGCCTTGGTATAGTTATTACCAAAGACCAAGAATTACAAGTGATTGATGCCTTCAGAAAGCATTACGATCCAAGCCCCATGTTGTTAACAAGACCCTATTGGGGGGCTCAAACGTTATTAGCCGAACTGCAAAAACGAGGTTGGTCCATTTTCTTCGCAACGAATAAACCGTGTTTCCCGACTGCCCGCTTGATCGAAAGGTTTTTTAGTGGATTTGTTGATGACTTCTGTTGTGTTGATACCATTCCAGATAAAAAACTCTCAAAAAGAGAAATGCTAGAAATACTGACATATAAACACAGTTTAAAATCTCAGAATTCAATTATGATCGGAGATCGGAGTGCTGATATCAGGGCGGGTCGTGAAATAGGTTGGAGGACCATTGCGGTTGGTTGGGGATACGGAGCAGAATCGAAACTTCGATTAGAAGAACCAACTTGGTGGGCAAGGAGCATGGAAAATATCCTTGAATGTCTTGAACGATATAATAATCATGGATGATCATTGATAGCGTGGCGGGTTCCGCATAAGGTGGAATGGCTCTGAAAAAATAGGCGGAGCGTGTGAAAGATTGCAGCGTTAAAGAAGCAGAGGAATGAATTGAATGGGAAATCAATGTCCACCGCGCATCGCGAAAAAATGTGTGACCTGTAACAGTGTTACAATAAGAAGAAGTCCTGCGCTATTAATGCCATTTATTGCAGAGCGGGTTTTTGGTTGGACTCCGACTGAAATTACCTCAGACTGGGGCTTGCGTGACATTAAGTTGGGTCACGCCTACTCCATTTGTAATACGTTAAAGTGTGATAACTGTGGTTTGATATTCTTGGATATCCGGTTTGATGATAGCGAGATGGATGCGCTTTATGCTGGATACAGGGGAGATGAATACAACACGCTTCGCGATCAATATGAACCAGGTTACACCGCGAATAATCAATGGCGAAATGAAAAAGGGTTTACTCATATCCCAATCGTTGAATCGTATATTGCAAGCCACATTCGTTCGCCTGAGAAAATCCTTGATTGGGGTGGAGATACGGGAATGAACACACCATTTAAGGGGAGAACGGCGACGCATCATATTTTTGATATATCCGATAAGCCGCCCATTGAGGGCGCAAGGCGTGTAACAAAAGTTGAGGCGAAGGGAAATAAATACGATTTAATCACCTTAATGCACGTCTTAGAACATATCCCTTATCCCCAAAATACGCTCAATGATATTACGGATATTATGGGCAGAGAGACCGTTCTGTACATTGAGTTGCCATATGAGGATATCATTCGGTTAAATCCAGACCCCAGCAGCTCCCCGTACAGACAGAAGCATCATTGGCATGAACATATAAATTTTTATACTGAGCCGTCAATCATGAGCCTCCTGAAAAGTTGTGGACTTTTAAAAATCGATCTTTCGATATTGAAAATATCCAGCCAAATCACATCAAGCGGTGGGGGATATATTTACTCTGCCCTTTGTCGTCTTGATGAATAGCCGATTCTATAAAAGCGGTATGAACCGTTTCGAAAAGAATCAAGATGGGGAGTGTTCCATAAGGCGCAATGGCTCTTAAAAAAAATATTCTGGCGAATTATTTTGGTCAGGGCTGGACAATCCTGATGAAGCTGGCCTTCATTCCACTCTACATCCACTACCTTGGGATGGAAGCCTACGGATTGATTGGGGTTTTCACTGTGATGCAAACTGGATTCCTGTTACTCGATATGGGCATGATTCCAACGCTAAACCGCGAGATGGCACGCTTCACTGCTGGCGCACACACATCGGACACGATCCGCGAGTTACTCCATAGCATAG
>JACPZM010000084.1 GCA_016195485.1 Candidatus Troglogloeales bacterium
GTTGAATCCCTCTTGGAAGAATTTAAGCCCAATGGATTCTTCCCCTTCGCTCCGCTCAGGGTCAGAATGACAGAAATTGCCTGCTCGGGGTCAGAATGACAAAAGTTATCCACACGATTACGCGAAGACCCTATCTGCAGTTCAGACAGTAAGGACCAGTAGGGGGTGAGTAATTGCCGCAATTAGGCGTTTCTTGTCTGCCCTTCCCCCTGATAAGGGGGATTGAGGGGGCTGAATGTCTTTCTGACATGGTTTTTATAACCCCCCAACCCCCCTTATCAGGGGGGAGTTTTGACACCCGTTGCTACTGTCTGAACTGCAGAATAAACCCAAAGAACGCTCTCCGTCATTTTTGACAAATCTTTCTGTTTGCATTTATACTCTCTATCCATTAGCGCCAAAACATCTTCAACTATTTCTGATATAGACCCTTTTGCCATGCGTGTCCTCATTATTCTACTGGCCGCCCTTGCAGTGGCAGCAACATCCGGTCCCTTGCTGGCCTCCTCGTGGGAAGGAAAAATTATCGCAAAGATAGACTATGAGCAAAATGGGGTTTCCCTTGAAGAATCATTGATTCAGGCCATTGATATGAAGCATGGAGAACTTTACGAGACGGAGCGTATCCGTCAGGCAATGGAACGGCTCTACGCGACCGGAAAGGTAAAGATTATCAAAGTGGAAGTGACGGAGCTTTCAGAAGATCAGATTGCCGTCAGATGGATTCTTGCTCAAAGACAGATTGTTTCTTCGATTGTCGTTTCCGGACAACACAGGTTTTCGCAAGAAGAAATCTTCGATGCCTTACATTTTAAACCGAATGAAACGTTAGACGAAGACCAGTGGGCAAAACGGGTCTTAAGCCTCACGACCTTTTATCACAATGAGGGTTATTTTAATGTCCAGATTAAAAGCCAGTTTAAAGCGTCCGCAGGGGCCGGGTCTCTCCCACACGATGCCAGCGCAGATGGCGTTCCGTCTGGAACAAGGCTTACACTGGAGATTGATGAGGGGGATCGCGCTCGAATTAACACACTGACTTTTACGGGAAATCCTGTTTTCCCCGATCTGCTTTTGCGTCTTTCCGTTTTGTCGCAAAATCCGGAATATTTCAGTCAAAAACTCCTGACGGAAGATATCAATCGATTGAAGGCGTTTTACAAAAAAAAGGGGTACTTAAAAGCGAGTGTGGGACCGCCTTCGATTCACTTTTTACCCAATCTCCACAAGGTGAATATCACACTCCCCATTTATGCCTCCACAAAGATCGATCTTTTTTTCCATGGTGTGGAGCCTTTTTCCCTCCTGGGGGCGCGACCCCTGAGAGGGGGTGAGTCGTTAGATCGATTCGTCGATATTAACGAGGAGCGCGGAGACGACGACGCGGTTTTGGAAGATGCGGCGCGCGCGATTGAAAGATATTATCACGATACGGGGTACCCCTTCGCAAAGGTGCGTGTGCAAGCGAAACGGTTTTCCGACCCAGACAGAATGGAGGCTCATTTTACGATAGAAAACATCACGCGTGCGCGAATTCGTGAAATTAAATTTATAGGAAATAGTGTGTTTTCCGCAAAGCGATTGAGAAAATTGGTCTTGCTTCAAAAAGAGGGGATCTGGACGAAAACCCGTTTTACACAAGAACAGCTTCAGGAAGACGCCAAAAATCTTGCCTTATTCTACAAAAAAGAAGGGTTTCAAGAGGCTCGCGTCACGCCCGATATTCACTTTGATGCGAAGAAGAAATGGGCTACGCTCACCTTTCGAATTGAAGAGGGATTGTACACCTTTGTTGAGACAATTTCCCTAAAAGGGGCTGAGAAACTTTCACAAGAAGCGATCTTCTCTGCCCTTTCTCTACACATTGGCGATCCCTACAATAAAGGGGTTATTCGAGAAGGGGCCCGGCAGATTCTGACCCTTTATTCCCGGTTGGGATATCTTTCTGCAAAGGTTGATTCCACCGTCACGTTCTCCCCTGGCCTGCGTCGGGCGCAATTAGAATATCAGATCGCGGAAGGAGAGCAAACTTATTTTGGTTCTCTGATGATCACGGGCAACCTTGAAACAAAAGGGCACGTTCTTCTTCGTGAAATGGTCCTGCAGAAAGGGGACCCTTTTGATAATGAAAAGATATTATTAAGCCAACAGCGGCTCAGCCAGACCGGCCTTTTCTCCAGTATTCATTTTGAGCCAGAACACAACGCCGATGATCCGGCCGTTCAGGATTTACACTTGACGGTTGTTGAACGTCCTCGTTGGGCATTAGAATTGGGCGTGGGTTATCTGGATCAAGAGGGGGGGCGCGGTTTTTTAGGAGTAAACCAACGAAACCTTTTTGGAACGGGGAGAAAAATCAGCGCGCGGGTTGAGGGAGGCGCCATCGAGAGACGGTATAGCTTAAATTACAAAGAGCCGCGCGTCTTCTCCTACAATGCGGATGCCACGATTGGCGCCACCTATTTTAAAACGCAAGCCGGTTCGTTCAACGAATTTAACGAAGAGGCTTTCGTCGGAACAGTCGGTGTAGAAAAGCGGCTTTCCTCTTTATGGAAATCGGTTTTCCTTTATGAATACAAAGACACAGAAATTACCAACGTAACCCCTGGGGTGACATTGACGGATCAAGATGTTGGACAGTTGATTATTGCCAGCGTCAACCCCTCTCTGATTCGCGACACGCGGGACGATCCATTTAATCCCACATCGGGGTCTATCCATGTTACCACTTTGCGAAACGGCGCGAAGATATTAGGGTCAGATGTCCAGTTGGTGAAGATTACGCATCAGAGCAGTCTCTTTTTTTCTCCGACCTCAATAACCACGGTGGCCCTCTCGGTGCGGGGCGGAGGAGCCAGGAAGTTTGGGGAAACAACGATTATCCCCTTGTCGGAGCGGTTTTTTTCGGGAGGGAGGAGCACGGTGCGTGGGTACGCGCAAAACAAACTTGGCATTCTCGGAGAAACGATTCACAACGGTGTGCCCACAGGAGGCAATGCCCTGTTGATCTTTAATGAAGAGCTGCGCATTTCCATTTTTAAGTCGTTGGGGATGGTTCTTTTTCTGGATCATGGAAATGTCTGGAGCGAGTTTGATGAGATAAAGTTAGGCGAGATAAAGTCTACAACGGGAATCGGTTTTCGGTATAATACACCCGTTGGCCCGTTTCGGATCGACTGGGGATATAAGCTCAATCGAGAAGGCTCGGAATCCCCCTCTGAATTTCAGTTTATGCTGGGGCATGCGTTCTAATGCGGATTCGAATTTTTCACCTGTGCCTTGTTTTTCTGGTCGCTGTTCCAGGTTTTGCCTGGGCCAAAGATGCACAGATCAAAAAGATTGCAGTAGAAATCACAGAGGAGGAGATTGTCGTTTCGTTTGAATTGGAGAACGGATTTAAAAGATCGATCACACGAGATATTCAGGATGGGATCGAACAGGATTTTTATTTTTATGTTGTGCTAAACCAGAAACATCGGCATTGGTTTTACGAGGAGGTTGCGGAAAAGACGATTCGCTACAGCGTGAAATACGATACCCTGAAAACGGGGTATACGGTTCGTCGATTCGAAGGGCAAGATAAGGTTGAACGGGTATTTGATTCGCAGGATGCGATGCGCGCTTTTATTTCACAAGGGCAAACGATACATCTCGGCCCGATTTCTCTTTTAAAGCCGGATCACCGTTATCAGGTCTGGGTCAAGGCGCAAATGAAGGCATCCCATATTCCGCGCGATCTGGAACGATTCCTCTTCTTTATTCCTTTTCTTGAATTAGACACCCCGTGGGCCAAGTCCGATTCGCTGTATGCTCCAAGGTAACTCCATACATGAACATAAAATCAAAAAAGAATTTCTGGCCGCTGCTGATCACGACGTTTTTTTTGGCCCTTTCTCTCACCTTTACTTTTCTGATCTTTCAAGGGATCAATCCCTCGCCGCTTATTTCAACCAACATTCTTCTCCTGACATTGGTCAATCTCAATATCACGCTCGCAGTTATTTTGATCCTATTGCTCTCCCGAAACTTCGTGAAACTCTTTTTTGAAAAAAGGGAAAAGAGCATACGTTTTAAAACGAAGCTGATTGCCTCATTTATTGGTCTTTCTCTCGTTCCTTCGGCGCTTCTCTTTATTGTTGCCTCCGGACTTTTAACCAGCAGTATTGAAAGCTGGTTCTCCATACAGGTAGAACGCTCCCTGGATGCCTCGTTAAAGGTGGCCCAAGATTATTATGAACGGACACAAAAAACCACAAAACTTTCTGCGCAACAGATCAGTATTCGCCTTGCCACCACGGCGTTTTTTAACAACGATCCCACAAGGCGCATCTCCTTTTTAAAAGACGCGAGAAACGATTATGGCGTAGAAGCTGTCCACCTGATAACGCGAGAGGGAGCCTTCATTGCTTCGACCTGGCCTGAAAAAGACTGGGGTCAAGGGTTGGATGCCGCCTTCCTTTCCAGCGATCTTTTTGAGACATTATCTAATACCGACCAGCCGGTAATTGTGATGGAAGGGAGCCTGCAGAAAGAGATTATCCGAGCCATGATCGCAGTCGGAGATGGCAATATGATTCTCGTTGTGGATAGCCTGATTCCTTCCGCCCTTGCCGGCGAGATGGAGATCATTAAAATGGAATCAGAGGAATACAAGCAGTTGAAGGCCTTTAAAAATCCAATTAAGGGAAGTTACCTGCTTTCCTTTTTTATTATTGTGCTTCTCATTATTTTTTCGGCGATCTGGTTTGGAATTTATCTTTCCCGCGAGATTACGGTTCCGCTTGAGAAGCTGGCCGAAGGAACCCATGCGGTCGCGCAGGGCGATCTTAATTTTCAGATTGACGTCCATGGCAAGGATGAGTTGGGAACGTTGGTCGCCTCCTTCAATAAGATGACACACGATTTAAAACAAAGCCGTGAAGACCTTGTGCGGGCGCAGAAAATTGCCACATGGCAAGAGGTTGCCCTTCAGATGGCGCATGAAATTAAAAACCCGCTGACTCCCATTTTACTTGCGACCGAACGATTAAGGAAAAAATATGCCGAGGCCTCTCCCGATTTTGGTCGAATCTTTGATGAGTCCACTCAAATCGTCATCAATGAAGTGCAGGGACTGACCGCACTGGTCAATGAATTTTCAAACTTCGCGCGCCTGCCTGTGCCGCATCGCGTTCCTCAAAAAATCGAGCCGATCCTGCAAGAGGTGATTCTACTTTATCAGGCCGGTCATAAGGATATCGCATTTGAAGTCCGATTTGACAAAACCGCGCCGCTTCTTCCCATCGATAAGGATCAGATCAAGCGGGCTTTTGTGAATCTCATTGAAAATGCCGTCTTTGCGATGGGGGGAAAAGGGCGTCTCTTTCTTTCCACCACTTACGATACAGTCGGAAAACGGGCACAAATCGCCGTGGGAGATGAAGGCCCGGGGATTGCTGTGGAAGATATGGATCAGTTGTTTCTTCCTCATTTTTCAAGAAAAAAAGGGGGCATGGGTCTTGGCCTTGCGATGGTTCATCGTGTGGTGTTAGACCATGGCGGATATATTTTCGTCGCGGGGCGAAAACCCAAAGGCACTCTCTTTACTGTAGAGCTACCGGTTTTGGCCTGATGCAAATGTTTCTAAATCAGTTAACGTATTGATGTTTCGGATAAGCCCGCGACTCTCTCTTGGGAGCAAAACCGTCTCGAAGGCACTTTTCAGAATCGCGTTGCAGAGACTGTATTCCCCCGATTCCAATTCGCCCTTGATTTTTGAAAGCCAACAGACAGGATAGTATCCCGGCAATGGGGTCATCATTTCATCCATATCCTGCTTAAAAATTCTAGGTACAGATGGTTTACCTTCGAGCAGAAGAAGTAAAAGATCGGGTGTTAAAAAGGGCTGGTCGCAGGCGGTAACAACATATCCATCTTTATCAATTCCGCTTTTTAAAAGGGTCGCAATGGCCGATAGCGGTCCCCTCCCCGGCGGATCGTCTGGCAGCGCGATGAATTTTTGTTGTGGTGGAATGAAAAACCCGCGACAATTGCCGACAATCACAATCTTTTGGCAAAGTTCCACAAGCGGTTTTATAACATGCTCAATCATTTTTCGGCCATCCGGCATGAGCGCCCCTTCTTTGGGCTTTCCCATTCGGAGACTTTGTCCCCCCGCTAATATCGCTCCGATATACAAATCGTTTCCCCCACCTTCATAACACCTTCTGTAATGACGCGGGCCATGTAGCCAATCCTTCCTACCGTCTCTTTTTCCAGCGCAGGATGAATCGCCCCTAAAACAAAACAGGGTTTCCGCAGTTCGGAAAGTTCAATAACGACCCCTCCGGAGAACACAAGGCGTGTTCCGGGCGTTAAATCCTGAATGGATAGATTTCGCACCGTAATATTTTCTCCTAGCGTTCCGTGGAAAACAGGGTATCCCTCCTGACGAAGCGTATTAATAATCTCTTCGTCCATGAGGGATAACGCACGTGTGGGCTTAATATGCTTCGGATGGGCATGGCCATCTCCCTCGAGGCCATTGATCGTCACGCGCACGAAATCGACGGGCATCTTTGGCACGCCTCCCGCTGATATATTAATTGCGACAATTATTGGATCGCATTGCCTCATCAGAAATCTACCTGAAAGGGTATCGTTGCCTCACGAAAAAAATCTACCTGAAATGCGCCAGATTGCATCCTGACGCCGTTTGTCGTATCATTCCTCTCGGCCATCCTTGGTTGTTTTGGTTTCACCCAACGAGTGAGTATTGTACTCGCTTGAAACCCAATAGCCAATGGGGCTTCCCTGATTTTTTAAACTCCTGTCTCTGTTTTATGGAATTCAGTGAAGACAATCATGAGTCTGTCTCTTTTGATACAGTGTGGGTTTATCTTAACAATCATTTCGTCTCGCAGGAGAGGGCCATTGTCTCTGTCTTTGATCAGGGCTTTCTTTATGGCGATGGGCTTTTTGAGACCCTGCGATCTTACAACGGCAAGATATTTTTATTGTCCGAACATCTTCGCCGTCTGCAAAAGGGAGCTAAACGACTGGGTATTATCATCCCAAAGGCCGAACAATTAGAACAACTCCTCTACGCAACCTTAAGCCGCAACTCCTTTTGCAATGCGATGATTCGGATAACCGTTACAAGAGGCGCGCGCGAATGGCAGGAATCAAGCGGAGAAGTTATTCCCACGCTTGTTATTTTTGCAAGACGGTTTGAAGGGTATCCCGATAAACTTTACAAGAAAGGGATCGCTGGCTGTCTTTCGACCATTCGGCGCAATGCAAAAGCATCTCAAGACCCGGCGTTAAAATCGATTAGTTTTTTAAATAATGTTATGGCACGACGTGAGGCAAATGCCCTGTCCACGCAGGAAGCGATTCTTCTTAATCCAGAAGGTTTTCTTGCAGAAGGGAGTGTCAGTAATCTCTTTTGGGTTCGTGCGGGAATGCTTTATACACCGGGAAAATCGGTGGGTATTTTAGAGGGTGTAACGCGAGAGATTGTTGTGAAATTGGCTCAGAAAGAAAGGATACCCATTACAAGGGGTTTCTATCGAAAAGGTGCGCTCTATAATGCAGATGAGGCATTCCTCACAAATACTGGTTATGAGATAATGCCATTAACGCGGGTAGATCAAAAGAAAATCGGCACAGGCCAGCCAGGGCCAATTACAACAAGACTGCGACAACTGTTCTTCACACAGTTACCTGCGGAATCGGCTCTACCTTCTTCTCGACCTTCACCTTATTGATTCTCCGGCCATCCATATCGACAACCGTTAATTTATATTCCTCGTGATGGATGATCTCCCCCGCTTTGGGTATGGCCTGCAATTGGGCTAATACAAATCCGCCAATCGTTTCATAATCAGGCGATTCCGGGACTGAAAGACCGTAGTCACTTTTTAATTCTCGAACCGGAAGAGACGCGTCTATTACCCATGAGCCGTCTTTCAAACGTATTACCGGTTTTTCTCCAATATCAGTCTCATCTTCAATTTCCCCTACGATCTCTTCAACCAAATCTTCCATCGTCACTAATCCCTCCACCGACCCGTGTTCATTGACAACAATGGCCATTTGGGTGCGTCGGCGTTGCAACTCTTTCAGAAGATGGCTGACCTGCATTGTCTCGGGCACAAAATAGACCGGCTTTAAGAGATCATCTATTTTGAATGGTCTTTCTTCGGTGATGACGCCCAACAGATCTTTAAAGAGCAAGATTCCGATAATATCGTTTGGGTTGCTCTTGTAAACCGGACATCGAGAGAATTTTGTCTCTTTAAAATATCGTATGACTTCTGATTTTGGGGTATCCACCTGAATAGCATGAATCTTAGGGCGCGGCACCATAGCCTCTTTTACCGAAATGTCTGTGAATTCAAATACCGACTGTATCAGCTCCTGTTCTGTTTGATTAAAGACTCCTTTTTCGCGGCCTTCTTTGAGCAGCCACTTAATTTCTTCTTCCGAGGCGATACTGCTTGGCGCGATATTTCCTCCAAATGGTTTCAAAACAAAGCGGACGGAATAGGTTAGGAGATTCACGAAGGGAGATAACGTTTGCGCCAGCAGATGAAACGGCCGCGCCGCGACCAACGCGATGGGTTCAGGGTATTTAAGGGCCAGCGCTTTGGGGACCAGTTCTCCGATCACCAGGGTAAGATAAGAGATCGCAAGAATGACAATAGAAACAGCAGCAACCTCCACAAACTGGCTCATGGCGCCAAGATAGGGGATATCCTGCACGAAAGGGCGAACCCGATCTGTTACGCTTACCCCTGCAACGGCTGCTGCGGCGGAGCCAAAGAGTGTTACGCCAATCTGGACGGTAGAGAGAAATGGCTCCGGGGCATTTTGAATCTGGCCTAATAGTGCGGCGTTTTTATTTCCTTTTTCGGAAAGGGCTTTTATATTGCTCTTCCGCGCCGCAATTACCGCGATTTCCGCACAGGAGAAAAAACCGTTTGCCAAAATCAGGAGGGCAATGATGACAATCTCAAACATAGCAGTCAACTAGAAGCCTCTGCAGTTCAGACAGTAGCAACGGGTGTCAAAACTCCCCCCTGATAAGGGGGGTTGGGGGGTTATAAAAACCATGTCAGAAAGACATTCAACCCCCTCAATCCCCCTTATCAGGGGGAAGGGCAGACAAGCAACGCCCAATTGCGGCAATTACTCACCCCCTACTGGTCCCTACTGTCTGAACTGCAGTAGAAGCCTAGCATACTTGACGATATCTGTTCAACATGTTACAAGGGTGGGCCTGCTTTTATAGCATTGCCGGAGTGGCGGAATAGGCAGACGCAAGGGACTTAAAATCCCTCGCGCTTAGGCGCGTGCCGGTTCGATTCCGGCCTTCGGCACCATCCGATGTGGGGGCCTGACTCACTTCGCTCTCATTGCCCCCACACCCCGCGTTCGAACGGGCAAAGCCCGATCCGAACGCCTTCTTCCCATCACGACTCCCAGAAAAGAGACAAAGATCAGAAAAGAAGCCATGGGATAGGCAATCGCGTAAACGATTGGGGTTAATCCCCATCGGGTAATCATCCGAAGCCTCTCGTGTCTGCTGATATAATCGGCAATAGGCGGAGAGCGCCGATAATAGAAATCAACAAGGATTCTGCCCGGGGCATTCGTCTCTAAATAGCGATCTCTGAATCTTCTTAATACCATCACATGCGGGTCAAGATAGCTCCCATACGCGGCCGTCGCGATGAAGCACAGCTTTTTCTTCTCTTTCGGAGGCGGAAAAGTGTCGAAGCTCCATGTAAAATCGGAACGCATTGTATTTCCGTCTATATCCTTCACGCCGGGGGTGTCTGCCCTATTTTGAATAATTTTAGCCGTGTAGGATGCCGCAACGACAAGAGGAGCTTCAAATGTAGCCGTCCTGGTTGTTTTATTATAGCTTACCGTGCCCGTAACGGGGACTCCCGATTGCGTCAGTGTAAAAGATGAAGTGGCAATCGTACCCGCATCCATATCCTCTGAGAATGTCACCGATATTTTTGTATCTAACGAAACGGCAGTGGCGTTACTTGCTGGGCTAGTCGAGACGACGCTCAGGGAAGTATCGAACTTGGCAATAAGTAAATCAACCCCTCCTTGTAAGCTTCCCTGAAGAGGGAAGGAGGTGATGGGCAAGTCGTCAGAGCCGGTCTCTCCGGTAATATAGGCATTGCCGCCATTGTCTACCGCGATGCCGTTTCCAGCGTCATCTGCCTTCCCGCCAAGGTAGGTGGAAAAGAGAAGGGACTGGCCATTTTTATTTATTTTTGCAATGACGGCATCGTGTGTAAATGGCTCAACGGCGGGGCCTGCATTGTTTTCTTGAGTAGGAGTCGATGTTGGAAAATCGTCAGAAAGGGTTTGCCCCGTTACATAAGCATTGGAGAATGCATCCACTGTAATCCCAAATCCATCATCCCGATCTGTTCCCCCAAGATAAGTGAGGTAGGAAAGAGATGATCCCGCTGTGCCGAATTTTGCGATAAAGATATCCCCCTGCCCACCGCCAAACTTGTTTTGAAGGGCAGATGCGGAGCTTCCTAAGTCAGTAGAATCTGTTCCTCCAGTGATATAAGCATTTCCGTTACTGTCTACCACGATGGCATTTCCAGAATCATCTTCGCTTCCACCAAGGTAGGTAGAATAGACAAGGGATGCGCCATTTGTTTTGATTTTAGTGACAAAGGCATCAAATGATCCCGCATTAACTGATTGCAAAGGGTCAGATGTTTTTGGGAAATTGGTTGATATGGTTTGACCTGTGACATAGGCGTTGAATACCGTATCTACGGCAATGCCATGCCCTTCATCATTCAAACTGCCCCCAAGACAGGTGGAGTAGACAGCAGACGCCCCATCTGCAGAAATCATTGTAACAAATGCGTCGCTATTGCCAAGTTCTACGCAGATTTGTGTCGGAAGCGGGGATGAGACGGTTGGAAAATCATCGGAAAAGGTCGATCCTGTAACATAAGCCCTTCCCTGACTATCCACGGCAATGGCAAGGCCTTTGTCGTCCTTGCTTCCTCCCAAGTAGGTCGAGTAAACAATCTCCCCATCTTGATCGATTTTCGTTACAAAGGCTTCAATCCCCCTTATGCTTTCTGCACTCACTATCCCCGGAGTGGTAGATGGAAAATTGTCAGTGGGGGTGGTAGAGCCAATAGAGCTTGTAAACCCTGTAACATAAGCATTCCCATCGGTATCAACGGCGATCCCGCGTCCTTCATCATCGCTGCTTCCGCCGAGATATATCGTATAGATTCGTTTGTCTCCATCCAGCGCTATCTTTGTAACGAAAACATTTTTTCCAGCCAGAGAAGAACCCCCCGGTGAGAAGTCTGTAGAATCGGTTGTGCCTGTAATATAGATTCCTGTGGCATCAGCGGCGATGGCATGGCCAGTATCATTTCCCTCCCCCCCTAGATATGTAGAGAACGCAAGCGTGCCTGCACCACAGGGTTTTGCAAACAGCAAAAAGGGCACGATCCCTGCGAGAAGGAGAATGAGAGCAAGCTTTTTCATAGAGCACCCATCTGAATTATACCATAAATCCTACCTGACATTAATCTCTATATTTGCTTGGGACCTTATGCGCGCAATGTACTCTTTTATTTTCGTTTCTTCTTTTTCCTTTTCTAAAATCGCTCGAATCGCTTTTTCGCTATCTTTGAGTTCCTTTTGTTCAAAATCGTTCTGATGCCCCTGATAATATTGGGCGATCTCCTCGTCTGTGATGAAAATAAAAAAGGTGATACGGTCCCTAATCAGTTTCTTCACCCAAAGCCGATCTAAAATCTCCCTCTTTAAACCCTCAATGGTCAACCCAGTTTCTTTGAGTGCGTTAGAAAACGCGGCCTTGTTGGAAAACTGTTTCTGCACCTCTTGAAAAGACAGATCAATCTCATCTTCCTGCGGGGGCGAAAGAACAAACCGCTTGGCCTCAAAGAGTAACAGCTTGTGCTCGACGAGCTTTTCCACGTCATGATGTTGGGAAAAAAATATCTGATCGCGGAGAAGATCAGTCTGGAACAGGAGTTGTCCATTCACGATCGCGACAATCTGTTCCGTCACCACTGCAGGAGCGGGTGTTGCTAACAGCCCTATCAGTAGTATGCCGAAGAATAGATCTCTCATCCTCAGTCTAGCACGACATAAGAACGGACGAGCATATCATGCAGGCCCTGTTTCTTTTTTCCAAACATTGCGAATAAAAATCCCACGCTGAAAAACAACAACGAAAAGAGGGATAACAATGAACGAAATAGCGCCGCCCAATGAAAGAGAAGGTTTCCCTCTTTATCCACCACCTTAATACGTATGAGTCGCTTGGCTGGGGTTTGGCCTGAATGGGAATGGAAAAAAGTAAAATATCCGATGAAGAGAACAAACCAGATCGATACAAACGGCGCGATCAACGCAGCAGTGGAAGGTAATTCTCCCTTGGAAAGATACAAACCTGAAAATCCAAAAAGGGCAAGGATGCACCATAAAAAACCAAGCAGACTAAAATCGATTACAAAGGCGAGGGTGCGACGGACGAACCCCGCAGGCGACGTTCGCCCCGCAGGCAACAGGACGACACCTGCGATCGGGGGAGGAAGTGGTGGTTCTGCAGGGGGTATCGCGCCTTCTAATGCTGAAATTTTTGTCTCGAAGTCATCCATGATCTATAACCACTGTAAGCCGCATATTCATAACCCCCTAAATCCCCCTTGTCAGGGGGACTTCCGAACATTCCCAATTTCATATTGGAGAATAGCAAGAGCCGCCAATGCTGCTGTCTCGGCGCGAATCGGCCTCTCTCCTAACGATACGGCAATGTATCCTTTTTCAATGGCACGGTCAACTTCCTCCTTCTCCCATCCCCCTTCTGGCCCAATTAAAAGAGATACATTGTTCGGGAATTGTAACAGCGAGGCTTGAATCTGTGGGGAGATCGGAACGGGAGGCGCCTTTTCCCAAAAGATGAATTTCATATCAGTCAAACGGGTCTCTTCTAAAAATGAGTCCAGAGGCGCTGGATTGTCAATTTTAGGTATCTCTAACCGTTCAGATTGCTGGGCCGCCTCTTTAGCGATTTCATGCCATCGCTTGAGCCTATTCCCCTGCAGTTTTGCGACCACGCGCTTTGTCATCAGCGGGGAAATTCGATCTACACCCAGCTCGGTTGCCTTTTGTACTGCCCAATCGATTTTATCTCCCTTGAGAAGGGCAATCCCCATGCACAAGAGCGGCTTTTGTCGTGGAGCAATCGGATATTGCGATAGAATCTCACCTTCGATACTGTTTGCAGAAAAAGCAATAATCCGTGCCGCATATTTATTCCGCTCCTCGTCTACAAGGGTTAAGGCATCCCCCTTTTGATATCGCAGGACATGAACCAAATGATGGGCTAACGGAAGGCCGATCCGAACAGGGCGGGGCAACCCCGCTCCTACGTCGCTTTTTTGAATAAAATAGAAAGGCATTTAATGTAGAGGCAGCCCTATGTGTCTGCCCATCTCGAATAGGGCGAACAGATAGGTTCGCCCCTACGGGGTGCGATGAGCGGGCTTTGCCTGTCCGAGCACGGGGTGTGGGGGCATTGAGAGCAAAGCGAGTCAGGCCCCCACATCAAATAAATTCTTAACCTTCTCGAAGAAGGGATTTGAATCAGATCCCTGCGATTGTACAGAGATTTTGTCGTACTCTTCCAAGAGCGTTTTTTGTTCCGGCGTTAATTTCGTCGGAATCTCTACTCGAATCTTAACGATCTCATCTCCAATTTGATACCCTTTCAGGCTGGGAAAACCCAAGCCTTTGAGTCGAAAGGTTTTGCCGTTTTGCGTCCCCGGCGGAATTTTAATCGCTGTCTCCCCTTTGATAGTGGGTGCGGAAACCGTGCCTCCTAATATCGCTTTTGTAAAACGGATCGGAACTTCACAGAGAATATCAGCGCCTTCTCTTACAAAACAAGGATGATCTGAAACGGTAAGCAGTACAAAAAGGTCTCCGGGAGGGCCGCCAAATAAGCCCGCCTCGCCCTCTCCGCTGACGCGGAGACGGATTCCATTATCCACACCGGCCGGGACCTTCACAGAGATCATCTTGTCGTTTAGGATTGATCCCTCCCCTAGACATTGGGGACAGACATCTTTTGTAATAGACCCCTCTCCATGGCAGTGATGACAAGTGCGGCTAACGATAAAAAGGCCCTGCTGCGTGCGCAGTTGACCGGTTCCACTGCAGTGTCCGCAGGATTTTATTCCTCCGCCCTTTCTTCCCCCTTCTGCGCCTGTTCCTTCGCATTTTGAACAACCCTCCGGACGGCGAAGTTTTATCTTCACCTCTTTTCCAAAGAGGGCATCTTCAAACGACAGGGTGAGGTCGTATCGGAGGTCGTTCCCACGTTGAGGCCTTCTTCCCCGGCCCCGGGATGTGGAGCCGCCAAAAAACTCTTCAAAGATATCTCCAAAAACATTCGCAAATCCGCCCTCCTTATCAAACCCGCCCATCCCACCAAAGCCAGCGTTGCCATTGACGCCAGCTGGCCCAAAGAGATCATAGTTTCGGCGCTTTTCCCCATCGCTTAAAACGCTGTACGCCTCGTTGATCCCCTTAAACTTTTCTTCAGATTCCGTATCCCCTGAATTTTTGTCAGGGTGATACTTTAAGGCCATCTTTCGATAGGCCTTTTTAATATCTTCTTCAGAGGCGTTCTTCTCAACCCCTAATGTCTCGTAATACCCTTTGGTAGACATTTTCAGCCCTATCTACGGATAGTCCCCCTGACAAGGGGGATTTAGGGGGTTTCTTGTGTCAGAGGAACTAACCCCCCTACCCCCCTTATCAGGGGGGTTAAATTTGTGTTTACTTCCCCTTATCCGTTTCCTCAAATTCTGCGTCGACGATATTCTCGTCTTCTTTGGCTCCTGTCGTCGTTCCACCTGCGCCCTTGTTTGCATTATTTGCCCCTGTGGCTCCCCCCGTTGGTCCCCTGTCATTTTGAGCGGCCTTTTTATACATCGCCTCGGCGATTTTATGAGATGCCTTTGAGAGCTCTGCAATGGCCAACTGAATCTCTTTGAGATTATTTACCTCCAATGCCTTCTTGCACAGGGTAATCTTTTCCTCAATGAGGGTCTTATCCTCCGGCGTCGCTTCGGCATAATCCTTCAGCGTTTTCTCCGTGCTATAAATTAAGCTGTCCGCCTGGTTTCGGACCTCCACCAACTCCTTCTTCTCCTTGTCTTCCGCGGCATGCTCCTTTCCCTCTTTGATCAATCGGTCGATTTCATCTTTTGCAAGCCCCGACGAAGCGGTAATCTGAATCGACTGCTCTCTTTGTGTTGCCATATCTTTTGCGGATACATGCACAATGCCGTTCGCGTCAATATCAAATGAAACCTCGATCTGCGGAACCCCGCGAGGTGCAGTTGGAATTCCGATGAGATCAAACTGGCCTAGCAACTTGTTATCCGAAGACATCTCTCGTTCTCCTTGGAAAACACGAATCGTAACCGCAGTTTGATTATCCGCCGCCGTGGAAAAAACCTGACTTTTTCGTGTTGGAATCGTGGCATTTCGATCGATAATGCGGGTAAAGACCCCTCCTAATGTTTCAATGCCCAAAGACAGCGGTGTTACATCCAGTAAAAGGACATCTTTAACCTCTCCCTTCAAAACAGCCCCTTGAATAGCCGCGCCCATCGCAACAACCTCGTCCGGATTCACTCCTTTATGTGGCTCCCTCTTAAAAAAGTCGCGCACGGTTTGTTGCACTTTGGGCATACGGATCATCCCGCCAACCAAAACGACCTCGTTGATCTCTGCGGCTGTCACCCCTGCATCGACCAATGCCTTTTTACAAGGCTCAATCGTTCTTTGAATGAGATCGTCGACCAGTTGCTCTAATTTTGCCCGTGTTAACTTCACAACCAGATGTTTTGGTCCGGTCGCATCGGCTGTAATGAAGGGAAGATTGATCTCCGTCTCGTGCGAGGATGACAGATCAATTTTCGCCTTCTCGGCAGATTCTCGAAGGCGTTGAAGCGCCATCCGATCTTTTTTAAGATCAATCCCGTTCTCTTTTTGAAATGCCATGACCAGCCAATCGAGCACGGCCATATCAAAATCGTCTCCGCCAAGATAGGTGTCGCCATTAGTCGATTTGACTTCAAACACCCCATCGCCAATCTCCAAAATGGAGATATCAAATGTCCCGCCGCCCAGATCGTATACCGCGATTTTTTGATCTTTCTTCTTGTCCAATCCGTAAGCAAGCGCCGCTGCAGTCGGTTCGTTGATAATACGAAGGACATTTAATCCCGCGATCGCCCCGGCATCTTTTGTGGCCTGCCGTTCGCTGTCATCAAAATAGGCAGGAACGGTAATGACCGCTTCTGTCACCTTTTCCCCTAAAAAATTTTCCGCGTCGCGCCGCAGTTTTTCTAATACCATGGCGGAGATTTCCGGGGGAGATGAGATTTTCCCATGAATCTCCACATGGGCGTCGTTATTAGCGGCTTTAACGATTTTATAGGGCAACCGCCCGATGGCATGTCTTACCACCTCCGAATCAAATTTCCTGCCCATCAGCCGTTTTATGGAGTAAATGGTATTACTTGGATTCGTAATTGATTGCCTTTTTGCAACCTGTCCTACCAATCGATCTCCCTTGTCGGTAATCGCCACCACAGAAGGGGTGGTCCTATTTCCCTCCGCATTTGGGATGACCTCGGGATCCCCTCCTGATACAATTGACACACATGAATTCGTTGTTCCTAGATCGATACCAATGACTTTTCCCATCTTTTTTCTCCTTAATTAAATGCCGTACGGGTTTGGTTAATCAAACCCCTACATTAACCGTTCCCCCTACGGTGTTTCCTTGAATATCTGCATCATTATGATGTTTTGCAATCATGACGAAAGATGGCCGAATCAAACGACCATGAAGCATATACCCCTTCTGTATCTCATCAGCGACATTTCCCTCTTTCAGATCGGGCCGCTCCACTTGCCCAACCGCTTGATGGCAGGCTGGATCAAACGGTTTATTCAGACTCTCAATGGGCGAAACCCCAAACCGGTTTAAGAAAGATAAAAACTGTTTTGAGACGAGCGCCAATCCTTCCGAAACCTTTTCAAAATCGTGTGTTTCATTAAAATGTAAAATAGCCCTTTCAAGATCATCCAGAACGATCAATACTTCTCTAAGGAGTTTTTCATTGGCATACTTGGCCTGATCCAACTGTTCTTTTTGAACCCTCTTTTTGTAATTTTCAAAATCGGCAAGGAGGTAAAGATATCGGTCATCCCGCTTTTTCGCTTCCTGCTCCTTCTGCTCCGACTCCTCCCGTAATATCACGCTACTTTTCGTGGAAGATAATTTTTCCTCAGTCGTTTCGTCGTCCAGCTCAAGGTGAAACGCGCCGCTTTCGTCCTCTGTGAGAGAAATCTCCTCTCGTTCCCTGTTCTCTTCGCAGGGCACGCCGCCCTCTGAGTCTTCTTGGTTCGACATAATCCTTACACCCCAAGGGTGTATATTTTAAAGGTAATTCTGTAAATTACAATTTATTCCGACGGTTTAGACTATAGATAAGCAATAACCCTTCCAAAGTCAAGGTGGGTTTTACGATCGAGACAACTTTACATAAAGGCGCGATAAAATGGGATAATCCTCCAGTCGCGATAACATGAGGGATAGCGTTTATTTCTTTAGAAATTAAGGTAATGATTTCATTAACCATCCCCACATGGCCGAAAATTAAGCCTGATTGCATCCCGGATTGAGTATTTTTTCCGATAACGCTTTCTGGAACGATCCATTCAATGCGAGGCAGTTTCGCTGTATAGGAGAAAAGAGCTTCCGATGAGATAATCAACCCGGGCGCAATGGCGCCTCCTAGATAATGACCTTTCTCTGAAACAACACAAAAAGTTGTTGCTGTTCCAAAATCAATAATGATGACGGGTCCACCGAACTGATGATATGCCGCGGCGGCATTCACAATGCGATCTGCCCCAATCTCTTCCGGCCGATCATAACTTATCGAAATTCCCGTTAAAAGTTTGTTGGTGACAATGATGGGGATTATTGAAAAATAGTTCTGAATCATCTCCTCGAAAACCCCAATAAATGGGGGAACCACAGACGATATAATAGCCCCCTTTATTTTTTGGGCGGAGATTTTTCGGCTCTCCATGATGTTTTTGATCAAAATGCCATATTCGTCGGCCGTCTTGTGCGATTGAGTGGCAATCCGAAACTCACAGACAAGCTTTTCGTCATCAAATACTCCACAAACAATATGGCTGTTTCCAATATCAATAGCCAGCAACATTAAGGTCTTCCCAAATCCAATCGCGGAATGAGGGTCTAATCTTTACTTTTATACAGCGTAACAGTTTGATAGGCTTCAAGAAGCAAAAACAACGTAATGCAGATGAGAATAAGGGCAACAAAGCCATTCATGTCGGGGCGGAAGGTAACACGCCAAGGTGTGATAAACAAGATCAGCGCCCAGAGCGTTACGATCAAAATGAAAATCATTGGCGCCAGTGTATACCAAGGATTGCGGCCCGTCTTGATGAGCCACACCGAAATCCCTAAAAGGCTCAATGCAGCCAGTAACTGATTGCTGGCGCCAAAGATCGGCCAGAATTTAAGATAGGCGGCCTCTTTTGCGGTAATCAGAAAAAAAAGAGGCAACGCAAGCGTTGCCAAGGTTGCGACGACGCTGCCTTTCTGATTCTGCCATCCTGTTAATTCCTGAAAGATATATCTTCCCAACCGTGTTGCGACATCCAATGTGTCGTATACAAAGGTGGCAAAGGCTAAAAGACCAAAGCTCATGGCCATTTCTACAGGCACGCCTAAAATGGTTGCAAAACGAGCGAGTCCCTGCGCATAAATCTCTGTAGGCCCCTTACTGAGCGCCGCGTCCCCTCGAGCAAATATCATGATGGTCGCAAGTGCAATGACGGCCACCAATCCCTCCAGTAGCATTCCGCCATACCCCACCGGATGGGCATCACCCTCCTTTTCCAACTGTTTTGACGATGTGCCGCCACAAACGAGGCCATGAAACCCGGAACATGCCCCACAGGCAACCGTCGTAAAAAGAATGGGGAAAAGGAACGCCCCTTTGGGATTTTGGAAGCTGACAAAAGCGGGGTATTGTATTTGATATCCGCCAAAAAAGAGGCCAATCACGCCAATGATTAACGAGCCGTATAGGAAATAACCTCCCAGAAATCCGCGCGGCTGCAGCAAAACCGACATGGGGAGAATAGAGGCGACGAAGCAATAACACAAAATCAGGATCCCCCATTCCTTGGCGGGATTTAAAAACGATATTTCTGGCAGCGTAATTGGGATTTGTTGGCCACCCCAGATGATGAGGACAATGAGCGGAATGGCAACGGCTGTGGCAATAGATAAGGGGATCTTTCCCGAACGGATGACGACCCCCATCAGAAGGGATAAAAGAAGATATAGCATGGAAGATGTCGCAATTCCGCCGCCATATTTTTCCGCCACAAAGGTGGAGGCCGTGAGATCGGTGAAGGCCACAATGACATAAATCAGCGCAATCCAGACGAAAAGGAGGAAAAGGAACGATCCTCTTTTACCGACATGCACCTTGATCACTTCTGCAATCGATTGTGCGCCGTGGCGCACAGAGGCCGCGAGGGTGGAGAAGTCGTGTGCGGCGCCAATAAAGATATTGCCGATAACAATCCAGAGAAGTGCCGGCAACCAGCCGAACCAAAGGCCCGCTAGAATAGGGCCAACAATGGGGCCGGCGGCGGCGATCGATGAGAAATGTTGTGGCAAAAGAAGGGTAGGGCGAATCGGGACAAAATCAACGCCATCATTGATTATTACGGCAGGCGTTGTCCGGCCGTTATCTAGTCCGAGCTGGCGACAGAGAAAACGCCCATAAAATTGATACGCCAGAAGAAAAAGAACAATGACAAGGATAAAAATCGCACTGATGCTCATAACATTCTACTCAACCCTTTTTTATTTTCTGGTGTCAAAGTCGGGAAATGCCATCAGAAATCCCAGCAAAAAAAACAAACATGACCGCAAAGACCACAATCCTGGCGCGCACCCGCGTCGCCCCCTCAACGCTCGCATTCGCTCGCCGGTTAATCCTCTACAACAGAGGGGTGCGCCCAGAGAGATTCGAACTCCCGACCCCTTGGTTCGAAGCCAAGTGCTCTATCCAACTGAGCTATGGGCGCCACCTTTTTTCAGTAGGCGTTTTTATGAAGAAAACCCCGCCAAAGCGTCAAAACCATAATCTTCAAATCCAGTAAGGGAGACCAACGCTCTATATATTCAAGATCACACTTAATACGTTCATCAAGCGATGTATTCCCGCGCCAGCCGCGTATTTGAGCCAATCCGGTTATCCCTGCTTTAATTTTATGACGAAGCATATACTTTGGCACCTTTTGTTTAAACTGCTCCACAAACTCCGGGCGTTCCGGTCTCGGCCCGACGATACTCATCTCCCCCTTCATGACGTTCAAAAATTGTGGAAGCTCATCTAAACTTGTTGCCCTCAAAAAAGCCCCAAGTGGTGTTCGGCGAGGATCATTCTGAACCGTCCACACAACCCCCGTCTTTTCTTCCGCATTGGCCAACATTGTCCGAAATTTCATCATTTCAAACACCTGGCCATCGTACCCCATTCGTTTCTGTTGATAAAAAATCGGCCTCCCTGATACCAACAAAATCGCCACTCCGATCAGAAACAAGAGCGGAGAGAGAATCAATAATATAACCGACGAGAGTAATATATCCATCACCCGTTTTGCAAGCCGGCCCCATCCATACAAGGGGGTGGCCTGCAAAGTCACGATGGGGAGACCGTCGAAAAGTTCGGCTTGCCCCTGCAGGGTCATAAAGGAAACAATATCGGGGACAATCCGAACATCTACTGTTTGCTCCTGCAGAAAGGCTACTATTTTCGGCAGTTGGGTGTAAGAATCCTGGGGAAGCGCAATGAAAACCTGATCGATACTGTATTTTGTGAAAAGGTCGGGTAAGTCACTATATACCCCCAGGACTTTGATCCCATCCAACGCCTGCCCCACCTTCTCTGGCTTCCGCGTGAGATAGCCGATAACCTTTACACCCAATTCAGAGTGATAGTGGAGTTTCCCCGCAAGCTCCCGTCCTAACCTGCCCGCGCCAATAATCAAAGCGCCATGAATGTTATACCCTTTTTGTCTTATAAGACGAAGCGTTGCGCGAAAAGCCCATCGGCTCATCGACACCAAAATAACGCAATGTACCCCGAAAACAATAAAAACAGCCCTCGAGTATTCAAATTGCCTCAAGAAAAAACTAATGGCGACCAGAAGGATCGTCATAAAGCCGCACCCCTTTGTAACATCCCAAACTTCAGAAAGGCGTGAGGCAATACGCTGGGGCCGAAACAGATTAAACGATTTAAAAGCAATTACCCAAGCCAGTAAAACAGCCGGGAAAAGGGCTAAATAGGTTGTAAAAACCGGAACCCCTTTTGTGACAGGGATCAGATCGGTATAAAAGCGGAGAAAGTAGGCGCTGACCCATCCTATTGAAATAAGGCCAAAATCAATCAGTAATAGAATTGATCTATAAAATTCACGATGCCGCTTGAGCATAAAATCTTTGGACTGTTTTAGTTATATACTCGCTTATCTTCTTTTTAAACGCTGCTCTATCAAACGATAGCACATGTTCTCGAATACGAATTGGATCAAACTTGTCTTTGTGTTTCTCAAAATAAAGAACGGCATTAATAATCGCCTGCGGTGTTTGTGCATCAAAAAAGAGGCCTGTTGAATCTGTAACTGTTTCTGTAACGCCTCCTCTGCCGTACGCAATAACCGGTTTTCCGGAGGCCATTGCCTCTAATGGGACAATCCCAAAATCTTCTTCCCCCGGAAAGATCAGCGCGCGGCATTGGCCGTAGGCACGGCTCACATCTGCATCCGATTGTTCTCCTAAAAACGCAATGGTAGGCCCTGCAAGGGCCTTGAGTCGCCCTGCGTCCGGCCCAAAACCGATAATTCTAAGAGGCAATTTTAACTGATTGAAGGCGATAATTGCCAAATCAACTCGCTTGTAGGGAACCAACGCTGTGACCATCAGATAAAAGCCATCATCCTGTAGCGAGACGGAAAAACGTTCGCAATCAACGGGGGGATAGATCACATCAGCTTTGCGATGATAGTATCGCTCAATACGCGCCGCCACGGACAGAGACGCCCTTGGCAACGCAGTGACTGGAGCTTAAAATAAGGTCGTAACTCGTGAGGTCAAACGAGGCAATGGCCTTTGGGAATAAGGGAAGATAATGCCGGTAGCGCTGTTTACTTTTGGGTAACCGTTCTATAAAGCTGGTGTTGATGCGATGTTTCTCGATCGTCTCTGAAACCGTTCCAGGGAGATGAAGCAGTGTATAAATATCGGCTGCAGGATATAGTTCGCAAAATGCCTCAAGGCATCGCTCTCCTCCCCGCATGCCAGTCAGCCAGTCATGAACAAGGGCGATTCGTTTATCTTGCATAGATATTTCAGGAATCATTCTATTTTGTCCTGGCGCCTTTGCAATTATACATATCTTTAATAAAATGCGAAAGCGGCATAGAGGCAGGATTTGGAAGAGATGGCGGGAGTGAGGGTAACCGCCCAGGA
>JACPZM010000085.1 GCA_016195485.1 Candidatus Troglogloeales bacterium
GGATCGTTGCCCTTTATAATAAAAAAGTTATTCCTTGCTCTTTTGCTCAGGTTCCATCCGGCAACCTCTCTTACGGCCATCGGCTTCTTGCCCCAGCCCCTTTCAAAGTGGCCGACTTTGCCTCTTATCAAAAAGAAATACGGAAACGATTTATTTTAATTGATCCTTCCGAGAGGTATCAGAAAATTAAAAAAGAGATCGGTCAAATCGCCCAAAAAGTTTCTGGGACCGTGGAAGAAGACGATTCTCTTCTTTGGCGAGCGGCTTATTCAACGGAATATCCAGAGGCGATTTGTGGTTCTTTTGACGTGGCTTCGCTTTCCATTCCCAAAGAAATTATCAGCACGGCAATGAAGGAACATCAAGGCTATTTTCCCTTGGGGGCGGGCGCGGCAAGCGGCGCCCCTACGATGCTACCCCATTTCATTGCGGTTTTGAATAATAAAGATAAGAACAAGACGATTCAAAAGGGGTGTGAGCGAGTGTTGAAGGCGCGTTTGTCCGATGCCAGATTTTATTTCGAGGAGGACTGCAAGAAAAGTCTGGCCGATCGGGTCCCAGACTTAAAGGGGGTCTCGTTCCAGGAAAAACTGGGCACCCTTTACGACAAAACGCAGCGGCTCGTCACCCTTTCCAAATTTATCGCGCAAAAAATAGATTCCCTCACGGGTGCCGGAGCCCCGACTGCGGGTGCACGAGAATCGGGCCGCAGTCGGGACTCCGACCGTTCCCCGTCCGAGTGCGGGGTGGGGGGGGCTTGGGAGCGAAGCGCACAGGCCACCACATCTCTTGAAGAGGTAAAACGGATTGCTCCACTTTGTAAGGCTGATCTTGTGACCGGCATTGTGCGCGAGTTTCCTTCTCTTCAAGGGGTGATGGGAAGGATTTTGGTTGACAGGAATGCCGAAAATGGACAGGCAATACAGGAGCATTATCAGCCGAGGTTTTCGGGCGATGCGATGCCTGCGAGCCTATCTGGACAGATACTTTCCATTGCGGATAAGTTAGATAGCATTGTCGGTTGTTTTGGTATTGGAGTCATTCCAACCGGTTCGGAAGACCCTTATGCCTTGCGCCGGCAGGGGGTGGGGCTGATCCAGATTTTAGGTATGAACCCGATATTCCGTCCCTTTTTCCTCCCCGACCTGATTCAAGAGTCGGTGCGATGTTTTGAAAATCAGAAGATTGTTTTTAAAATAAATCCGACATTGGGAGTCGCCGCGTTCTTAAAAGGTCGAATCGCTTCACACTTGCAATTAAAATTAGTGCGTTACGATATTATTGACACCGTCTTAACCAATAAAACCTTAATTCCAGTCCCTCCTTACGACATCCTCGCGCTCGCCGAGGCGCTTTCTTATTTTTCTGAAAAGTCCCTCTTTAATCCGCTGATAACCAGTTATAAACGGGCTGCGCGCATTTTGGTGACGGGGTTTAACACCAAAGTCAATCCAGCTTTATTCACCAACAATGTGGAAAGCGTACTATGGAGTTTTATTTTAAAGGCCGTGAAAGACGTTGACGTACATTATGAGAAATCTGATTTTGCATCGGTCTTAGAAGCGTTGGCAACGTTATATACGCCGTTGAATCAGTTCTTTACGGATGTCTTGGTGATGGACCCAAATGAGGAAATTCGTAAAAACAGGATGGCGTTGCTGCGAGTAGTCGTCAATCTTTTTGATCGTTTTGGTGATTTTTCAAAAATTCAAGACGGAGGAGTGATCTAATGGGTTATTTACAAATCCTTGACAAGATAAGGCCCATAAAACTATCATCTCGAAGTTGCGGCTACGGCTGTAGAGTGGTTGCGTAAAAGAGAATGCCGTGTCTTGCTCGTTCGGAGTCTCATTCCCCCTTGTCAGGTTTATTTTTTTCGCGCCTGTAGCTCAACTGGATAGAGCGCCGGCCTCCGAAGCCGTAGGTTATGGGTTCAAGTCCCGTCAGGCGCAGACAAATAATTTCCCTCCCCTTCAAGGGGAGGTTAGAGCCTGCCCCTGCACGATTTAAGCAGGGGTGGGGATGGTTTAAAATATGTGGGCCGTTAGCTCAGTTGGTAGAGCAGCTGACTCTTAATCAGCTTGTCGCAGGTTCGATCCCCGCACGGCTCACCCACCTTTAAATCAATTTTATCTCAAACATTCGCTCGACGAGCCAGATCGTGGCAAGCAAAATTACTGCAATAGACCCCGCTACCCGTACAAACTGTCGGTATACAAAGCGATGACGCAGAAAAAAACTCAGCGGGAGGAAGAGGCTGACGATGACGAGTTGGCCAGCTTCAACCCCCAGATTAAATCCAACCAAGGCCAATCCCCGCGCCCCCGGCGGAAGACCCAGATCACTTAATACGCTGGCAAATCCGAAACCATGGATGAGGCCAAAGGCAAAGGCAAATCCCCATAGACGCGCTGTGACAACGGGATAGATATTATTCATCGCCACAATCAGAATCGAGACGGCAATCGAAGACTCGACCCAACGCGAAGGCAGCCGTATCAATCCAATGGCGGCCAGCGTCAATGTCATTGAATGCGCCAGTGTAAACGCGGTCACAATTTTTGTAATGTTCCAAAACGCCGGCCGGAACGAGGAAACCACAAGCCACTGCCCGTCCTGACGTCTTAAGACGGCTGGAAGAAGCAGTGAGAGCAGAAAAAGAATGTGGTCAAACCCGCTAAAAATGTGAAAAATGCCTTCTCCTGCAAAAGAGATAAACGTCTGCAGGGGCGTATGAACTCCCAACGCTAATCGCTGTGAAAAATTATCGGGGCCAAAGAGAGCGGTCTGCGTTTGTCCTCTATACGTGACACGGGAAATCCCCCGATGTTGCGGGTCCAAATCAAAAAAAAGATGATAGCTGATTGTAACCGCCGAGACAGGATCAGTACAGCAATCGATTTCAAAGTGGATAACGGTATAGGCCCCGTCGGTGTGGTTATCGACCTGCTGATCAATTATCCGAATCGGGAAGACAACCTCTTTTCCTTCTTTAGCCCACAATGGCACGAAATAGGAGGATAGGGCAGAAAGCCTAACAGGACGAATCTCTTCCTTTATTTCCAGACGAGACAGCACGTAAGCAGAAATTGCCGCGTGTCGGCTACGCAACTCTCCCCATGTAATCGCTCCATCTTGATTGGTATCTAACCCGATAGCCACTTCCAAATCCCGAAGCGCAATATCAATCTGTCCTTCTATTTTCTGATCTTCTACAGTAATATTCAGATAGCTATCGCTCGGCTTATGCGCAAAACCGGATCGGGCAAAACACAGCAGGAACAGAAACGTTATGAACAGAGACCAAAAGGCCGTCATTCCGGCGCAGGCCGGAATCCAGTGTTTTGACTTACGTTGTTTTAAGTCTGGATACCGGCTTTCGCCGGTATGACAATCAGGTAAATCGTTACACAATGACAATCGTTTCATTTCTCAAGTTCCGTTTTTAGTTTCGTCAGCGTAACATCTTCGATTTTGGTCTTTGCCATCCAATCTAACACGGTCTTCGCGGCGGCATGATTGTTTGCGGCCTGTGCAGCCTCTAGCAGGACGCGGGCGTCCCACGGCTCCCGTTGCACCTTCCAGTTTTCCTCTGCCAGTTTCAGGGCTTCCTGTGGCTGATGGAGAAGCCAAAGGGTAAACCGGGACTCCTCCCGCTGATGGACACGATCCCCGCGTAAACGACTGGCGGCAAACCGGTCGCGCAATGCGTCCCGATGTTGAGAAAAGGAATCAGCGTGAACCGTCTGCTCTGCAAGGGTAAGGCGAAGCAGAAGACCATCGGCTCGCATCTCGTCGGCTAACAAAGGAAGCACTTCTTTTGCGCGTCCCTGATCCAACAGAAAATCAGCATAAGCCCCCAAAAGATAGGGATCATGAATCTTCAGTAAAAATGCCTGACGAAATTGATCTTCCGCGGCGGCGGGCATCCCCCTTCGCGCCGCAATTTCAGCCAAGAGCGTGCGTGCCCAGAGTTGTTCCTCTGCATTACCACCCCTAACCCCTCCTAAAATAGGAGGGGAATATTGATCAACCATTTTCTTGAGCAGGTCAAAACTTTTTTCGGCTTGACCCGACAGGCTTCCGGCTCCCGCAAGGCAGGCCGCCGTGACCAGTGTCGTTGAAAGCCTCTGCAGTCGAAAACAACTTTCCTTGGACTTTTGATATTCCCCCTGCACCTGAAGAATGAGTGCTTGCGTAACCCACGCCTGCGGATCGTCTGGGTCACGTTTTAGCACCTGCGTTAAGTCTGCAAGGGCGCCATTGAAATCATGCCGACTCTGACTTAACGTTGCCCGCAAAACCAATAATGCTGTAGGGGGATTCGGACTTTTCCACCAGCGGGTAAGCGTCGCTTCCGCATATCCGTTGTAACGGGGATCGGCATTGCGCCTCCCCTGCTCAATATAACCACGAGCCAGACGCGCGGCCAGATCAAAACGATCGGGGGAACTCATCCATTCTGCGCGCCACTCGCGCAATTGCCGGGCCGCAGGATCAGACGGGCGAAACGGCAGGCGTTCCAGTACCTGCGCGTCATCCGTTGGGGTAAACGGGCTGGCCTCCACCCAATGAAGCCAGCCCGAAAAAACAGACACCACCAGCACAACCCATGCGGTGCGGGTGATACTCATTTTTTAGATATCCTCCGGCTCGCCATCCTCGGGTGTCGTCACCTGAAAACTGTCTATATCCACAGGTTCTGTATTCTCTGGAGAGGTTGCAACGATACCTCGCACAGTGGTTACGGTATCGGTTGCGGTATTGGTTGCGGCGTGTCTATCATCGTTACTACTGCTACAACCCGACAATAGTCCTATAACCACAATCCCTAATATGAATATACTTGGATTCTTCATGATTATCTCCTTTCTTTAGTTAGAGGGTGAACCCGGAATGGGGGTCTTCAGGAATGGGAATGTGGTGTCAAACATGCTGACATTCACAAGCGCACCATCGGTTAGTGCCGCACCACCGGCTGGCGCTTGACTTGGCGTTCCAAAGAGTCCTAGCGTAATTAATTTCCCCATGACCACACGCAGGGCGATATCAACCACGTCATCCCCCGGGCGTCTCCCATTTGGATAACCCGCATTATCCCCGGCAATTACCCCAAGGTTATTCTGCGACGCGATCGCTGTTGGGGCAA
>JACPZM010000080.1 GCA_016195485.1 Candidatus Troglogloeales bacterium
ATCGCGACAGCGGCAAAAACCAATCGAAGCGAAGTTTTTGTCATAAGAAGTGTGGCCATGATGACAAGAAAGAGGATAACCAGCAAAAGATGCGGAGAGGAAAAATGGATATCCGCGCCGGGAAAGCTCGCAAAAAAAGAGGTCATCGTAAAATAAAAAGAGCCAATTGCTTCGTTCCATCCAGACAGTGGGAAATGTGATGAAAAAGGGGACGCCATCGCCGAAACGAACCACAATGGAAGCACTACAAATCCGGTATACGGGATTAAAACAACATTAGCAATCCATCCTACCCAGCTAAATTGATGAAAGTAATAAAGTGTTAGCGGCGCTGTTCCCAAGGTCGCCCCAAAAGATGCGATCAATAGGGGGAGAATCGCTTGCGTGATCCGATTGTAACCCCCCACAACGGGCTCCTTTTTAGGGTAAATCCTATTCCACCATTCCGAAACAAGAACAATAAAAATGACTGCAAGATACGAAAGCTGAAATGAGATATCAAAAATGGCCCGGGGTTGCACAATTAAACTCATCATGGCGGCTAAGCTAATGGAGCGCAAGATGTTGACAGATCGGCCAATCCATAAGGCGAGTAAATAGGCCAATATCATTGTAAGCGATCGCAATGTGGCAACTTGTCCGCCTGCTAATAGGGTGTAGAAGGTGACGGCGATTGCGGTTACTAACGCAGCCCATTGGGACGGAATTTTTAAAAGGGAACCCCTCAATAAGACAGACGTGGGAAGCCGAAGGAGCATAAAACGCAGAAATCCAAAAACGAAAAAGGAGACCATCGCCAGATGAGAACCAGAGATCGAAAGGATATGATTTGTTCCGGAGTCGGTAAAGACGTCCCGGATCGGATCAGTGAGGTAGCCCGATTCCCCAAGGACCATTGCCAATAAGATCGGCCCGGTGGGAGCGGAAATATCCGCAAGAGTTTTCTTCCGAATCTCATCCCGATAGCGATAAATTTCTTTTAAGAACCAGTTCCCCCCTTCTCCAATTTTTCTTATTCTCCGTTCGTCGGGAAGGGATGCGGTGGCGGACAATCCCTGACGTTTCAGATAATCGGCAGATTGGAACACCCCTGGATTCCCAAATTGCCGTGGCGGATGAAGAATAATATCCATTTCAAGAAGATCGCCATACTCGATCTGCGTCGCGGGTTTCATGATTGTTACACGAAAAAGACCACGCACAGGACGATTCTGCCCGTCTTGAAAATACGATTCTGCCTTGATTTGCAAGGTTATCCGGTCGGGGCTATGCAGAGGCGGCTGATTTACACGGGCAACGATTTTCATCGGGCCGCGATCAACCAACAGATCTAAATCGTCCGCGCCAACCGGCAAAGAAGGGGTGTAAGAGAAAATAAAACCAATCCCAAAGACGATGACGACTGCTGTCTTGCTTCTTTGTCCATTTTGAGAACAGAGGTAAAAGCGTAAAAAAAGCAGGAAAAGCAGAATCGTTAGAAAGGGAAAGAAAGAAAAGAGTTCTGCAGTCAGCAGACCGCAAACAAAGGGAAGGGCAATCGTTACAAGCGAAATGATACGAACCTCATTTAATGCCGTAACTGCATATAGCCTGAAACAATCATAGCGATAACGATACCAAAGAAAATCAGCGTAATACAGCCGCACCCAAAACGATTCGCGGAAGCCACATCCTGTCCAAGGGATTCTTTTTTTCCTTTGCCCTTACGTCGAATCATTGGCGGTAATGTCTCATATCTACCCCTGAAATTCAAGAAAACAATCAACCCGAATGTCGCGATTGAATCAGGATAATATGGGCAGTATTATCTATATCCCTTTTTGGCGCTTACTCCAATAGTCTCGAAAGGCATATAGGCGGGGAAGGCTTTCGATATCTTTGGCCCGATGAGCGGCCTCCTTGCTTGCGATGATGTCGTCAGGATGGCAGACAGGAAATCCCGCCACATCTATATGACGTGCCCAAGCATCCTCGAACCGATCAATCCCGTCTGGGGCAAAAACGAGGTCCAGATCAAAGGGGCCGTTTTTCAATTGGACAAAATCCTTTCCTCCCAAGATTTCGTTTGCTTGAACCCCTGTGATTGAGAAGCCTAACGCTTTGAGGCCGGCAACCAGCGCTTTGCCATTCTCCAGTGATTTTTTTACAAAGAGATCGGCATCTTGAGTCGTATCGGGATAACCTAAAAGGATGGCCCCCGACTTGCCGATGAAAAGATACGCCACGTTGTGCTTGGCGAAGACATTTCTGATTTCTTCCGCCTGTCGGTATTCAAACGCGGGCATAACCCAACCATGACGGCAATGCTTGCTCGCACCAGCAACGGTAATCCGCAAGCGTGTCAAAAGAGCGGTAATCCGAATCGTCCATGACCGGTTTGTATGTACGGACGAAGGCATAACGGATTCTCATCGGAAGAGAACGCAACGAGGCGGCTTCAAATTCTTCAAGCCATTCTGCAGGGATATGTATTGGACAATCGGCCTTCATCATTTTCCATAGACTAGCGATCTTTTGCCTCTTTTGTCAATTCAAAGAAGCTCGGCAATATGTGCCACTCTCACTTTCCCCCTGAGTTGATTATTGAGTTGAATCATGCAGGCGGGACACGAAGTTGCGACAATTTCGGCCCCGCTTTTTTGTATCCCTTGGCGTTTTCTTTCAAAGATTTCTTCCGAGAGTTTGGGATTCTTCACGCAAAAAGTGCCAGCGCCTCCCGCACAACGATCGGCATCCGGCATTTCCACAAATTCAAGATTGGGGTTGCTGCGCAACAACTCCCTTGGCGCATCATGAACCCCAGCGGCCCTTAAATGACATGAGGAATGATATGTCACCTTCTTCTTTTTGCCATCAAACGGTTTCTGAAAAAGGGGTGGATGATGCGCCGCCCATTCTGAAATATGGACGACCTTTGCAGCGAGACGCCTGGATTTTTCATAATATTCCCCCTCGGTTAAAATGGAAGAATAATCTTTGAGCATGAATGTGCACGAAGCGCATCCCGTGACGACCTTCTCAAACCGTTCCAACGAATCGATATTAAATTTTGCGTTTTCATGAACACGATCGATCAACCCATAAGTCTGAATCGGGGTTCCAGAACAGCGTTGCAGTGGCAGGACGACCTCATGCCCCATCTTCTTTAATACGCCAATAACCGCATCGCCTACGCCATCATCAAAGTAGTTGGCCGCACAGCCATGAAAATAGGCCACCGAATTTTTGTCCCTCCACTTCAAGGGAAGGTCAGGTGGGAATGGGTTTGATTCCGTTAAATCCGGGTAGCGGTCTCTCAAGTGCCGTCGCGCAAGACGCGGTAAAATCATATCGGCTGGAATGCGGGCTGTTTTGGCCAATCCCTTTAAAAAAGGAAGGGTCAAGTATTCAATTGCGACCCGGCCCATTTTATTATCCCAGAGCGGCTGTGTCCATGCGGCGGCTTTTAATAGAAATGCGTAAAGCGTTTCTTGCTTTGCGATGGCGACGACTGCTTTCGCCATCTTATTGGGATGCTCCTCCCGTCTTTTGAGCACCCATTCCGAAACGTCAATGCCGGCGGGGCAAACAACGCGACACGATTTGCAATTAATACATGCCTCGACCACGCGAGAAGATTTTTCATAAGAATAATCCGGGGCGGTAACCACATGAAACCAGCCCCGCGCCGAGTTGGATTCCTCTCCGATGACATCATAGACGGGGCAGACCGAGTTGCATTTTCCGCAGGTGGCGCATTGTTTAGAGAGTCGTTCAAAATCGACGTTCATTGTGAATGGAACCGTTGATATTTTCACGCCGGGATTTAAAATGTTGTCCGGATCAAAAAGCTGTTTTGTTTTTTTAAACAGGTCGTATAATTCCGGTCCGTAAAGTTTGGGAAGGAATTCAGCCCGAACACGGCCATCCCCATGTTCGCCGCAGATTGAGCCGCCGAATTGATTGATGACCGTTTCATGAATCTCATGCGAAAGAGAAACCATCTTATCAAAATCGGAAGCATTATTCAGATCAAGAAGCGGGTTGATATGGGCGTTCCCGTTGCCAATATGCCCGTAGATTGCCACGGCAACACCTTTGTCCCTGAACAGACTGTCTAAATAGGCCATTAATTTGGGAATCTCTTGAGCAGGGACAACAACATCATCGGCAAAGTTCACCGGCTTCTTTTTTAGATCGTACTGATAAAGCGTCGGATACATAGCCTTCCGAATCTTCCATAGCCTTGCCTGATTTTCCGCTCCAAAACCGATCTGCATCTTCGCTGCCATGGCATATCGAGACATGCGTTTTCGCGCGGCATCCATCTGCTCGCTGACATCTTGATCAAACTCCAAAAGGAGCAGCGCCATGGCATCTTTCGGAATATCGAATCCTTGTCTGCTGACCAGATGAAGCGAGTTGCGATCCATCATCTCCAGCGCGCTCGGAGAAAGCGCGAGGATGTCGTTTGCCGCATCTCCAATATCGGAAATCCGATTAAGATAGATTAGCCCTGTCGCAACCTGTGTGGGACGCGGATGGAGTAAAATCTTGGCTTCGCGTGTGAGTCCCAGTGTTCCCTCGCTCCCGATAAAAAGCTGATGAAGAGAAACGACGTTTCTGGCCAATCCCTCTGCGATAGCAAACAAATTATATCCAGACGAATTTTTGGAGACAGCGCGTTTCTTGGACACAATCAACGCGCTATTCTCGTGAATCATGTCCAGAAATGTTTTGATAAATGGATTCGCGTCTAAAAGTTTTGTCAGTGCAGGTTCATCCATTCGATATTCGCGGGCAGTAATCCAATTGCCGTTTGTCAGTAAGATTTGCATTTCCAGCACATTCTCTTTTGTCGCGCCATATTTGAGTGTGTGGGGGCCTGCCGCATTGTTCCCCAGCATCCCGCCGATCTTGCACATATCGCCGCTGGATGGGTCTGGCGCAAACATAAGGCCGTCATTCGCGAGGTGGCGATTTAACTCCGCATAGACAATCCCCGGCTCAACGCGCCCCCACCTCTCCTTTTTGTTGACTTCTAAAATCTTGTTCAGTCGGGAAAATTCGAGGATGATCCCCTCGCCAATTGCATTCCCAGTCACATTGGTTCCCCCGCTTCGGGCCGTGATCGGAACACGATGTTCGCGGGCATATAAAAGCGCCTTTTCAAGATCGTCAGATGATTCAATGATGACAATGGCCTGCGGCGGGACTTTATAAATTCCGGCATCGATGGAATAGGCGGTAATAGCGGGGGTGTCTGTTAAGACCTTTCGAGAATCAAACGTAGCTTCTAAATCCTTCAAGCTAAACGGCATGGAATTATTATACCCAAAGGGTATATATTTTAAAAGGCAGGAATCGACGTGCGTTATTATCTAATTATATTTTGCATTTTTTTAACAGGCTGCACCGGGCCATCCAAAAAAATACCTGTATCGCTTTCGATAAGACATCACCCCTCTGGACAAAACAGCCATTTTACCGTAGACAGAAGCATCTCCTTTGAGACGTATGTGAAGCAAACGCGCAAGATGATGTTGGCGGCACGTACAGATATCATTGCCAAAGATGATGAACGAATCGTCAATGAGAATGCCCCATTTGAACTGACACCCCCTTCGGACTGTCCAAAGGGTGTGAAAAAAATCTATCGGCGCGGTATTTTATTGACCCATGGATTGAAAGGAACCCCCTACTCCATGAGGGCATTGGGGCAATTCTTTCAAGAAAATTGTTTTAAGGTGATGGCGATTCTCCTCCCTGGGCATGCAACACGGCCGGGGGACTTACTGGATGTAACATGGGAAGATTGGATAAAGGCAGAAGCATTCGGAACCGATGCCCTGGCAGATGAAGTGGATGAACTTTATCTGTCTGGTTATTCAGCCGGGGGAACCATCAGCATTTATCAGAGCCTTTCAGACCCTCGTGTAAAAGGCATCTTCCTTTTTTCACCTGCCATTCGCATCTCATCATTAGCGATGGCGGCAATCCTTCCCAAAGTCATCAGTTGGGCCGTTCCGCGTGCCCAATGGTCCGAGTTTATGTTAGACGAAGACCGCTATCAATACGAATCATTTCCCTTCAATGCAATCACCCAAATACACTTCCTCACCAAAAAACTCAAGACTGCGCTCGCAAATCAAGCGGTGGATATTCCTACTTTTATGGCAATCAGCGAGGATGACGCAACAGTAAGCACCCCTGCATCCATTGCGTTTTTTGATTCTGCAAGCAATCCAGCAAACAGGATGGTGTTCTATACCGCAAAGGGGGCGTTCCCCCCCAAAAAACGCTCGCAGATCGAAATCGTCCAGAGTGTCTTTCCCGATCAGCACATTATTGGTTCGGCCCATACGGCCATTATCGTTCCTCCAGACGACCCGCACTTTGGGAAAGAGGCAAATCCAATGGCCTGCTCGCGCTATTTTAATATCGCGCCTGAAAAATATGCGCGTTGCAGGGACAAAAAAGAAGATTTCTTAGGAGAAATAACGGATGAAAATTTAAGAAAAGGGGTGATTCGACGCCTCATGTACAATCCCAACTTCGACACCCTGAAATTGAGCCTGAAACGGTTTATTGATTCATTGCATTAAATGGTGGACATTTTTAAATTTAACGTTTACAATCCCGAAATCTTAAACAAGGAGGTGTATTAAAATGAAAGAAATACGGTTCTTCACTTTGTTGTTGGCTTTCGGCATCATGACTTTGGGCGTTCCGGTTCGCGCCGATTCGATGACCTTTCAATTTGATCGTACAAAGCCGGGGGTCACGGAATTGGTCGAATCTTACGTCCGTTTTTCTATCAACGGAAAACAGTTATCCACAATACTGCCTCCTCTTTTCTATCTCGTGACAGAAAGCAGCGAGAAAGAAACCGTCGTGATTGCCAAGGTTGGGAAGATCAGCAAGAACAAAGCGCTCTCTTCTACTCTATCTAATCTTGTCGGTCAAACCCCTAAGAAGGTTAAAGGCTCGCATGGAAAGACGATATTTTATAATCCCGAACCGGACAGTAAGATGAGGTTATCGGCCTATACGGAGTGGAAGGAGTGGCTTTTTCTTGCCGGAAACCCGGACGTGATTTCCAACCTTTTAAAAGGCGCCGCAACACCACAGGCGGTTGTAACCCCTGAGTCGGTTTTCTTTTCCGATGGACTTCCTAAGACTGCGGCTGTCCGTTTCTGGGCCAACAATACAAAGGGTAACTTCACTGCATTGATCCGTGAAAATCAACAAAAGAGCCTGATTCCGCTTCTGAAAGACCCCGCCTCTTTGGGCCGATTCTCGGGTCTGTTGCGTCTAGGGCCAGGACGCAAAATTTCGACTGTCGCAACGGCTGTTCCGTCGAAGCCGCAACAGCGTGCCGCGCTCAAAAAAGACATGGAGCAGATGATCGAGTCGTCCCATCGTCTTTTGGAGATTTTTAAGGTTCCTTCTGTGGGAAGTGTAAGGGAAAAGGGAAAGATATTGGATTTGCAGTTGTCTATTGATGACTATCTCTTTGGCCAGCCGGGCCTTTTCAAGCCTGCTCCGGGGGCATCTTCTCCGACCTCTTCGTAAGATGAACAAATTCTCGCTTGAGCATTTCAACCGCCCGGAACTCGCGCTCCCGTCTGGGGAGAAGCGTATGGTGCTTCATTCGTGCTGTGCCCCCTGCGCGGGGGAGATCATGACCGCGCTTTACGCCTCCGAAATAGAGTTTGTGGTCTTTTTCTACAATCCGAATATACATCCCAAAACCGAATATGATCAGAGAAAAGATGAAAATATCCGATACGCGCGGCAAATGGGGGTTTCCTTTATTGATGCCGACTACGATGTCGCAAACTGGTTTCAAAGGGTTGCGGGATTAGAAGAGGAGCCGGAGCGGGGAAAACGTTGCACGGTTTGTTTTGACCTTCGTTTTGAACGGACAGCCCTATATGCTTACGAACAGGGGTTTCGTGTTTTTGCAAGCACATTAGGAATCTCCCGATGGAAGGATATGGAACAGATCAATACCGCAGGTGTCCGGGCCGCAGGCCGTTATCCTGATATGACCTACTGGACGTTTAATTGGCGCAAACAGGGGGGATCGCACCGGATGATTGAGATTGCCAAACAGGAGAAATTTTATCAGCAGGAGTATTGCGGCTGTGTCTACAGTGTGCGCGATACGAATCGTTGGAGAATATCGCAGGGCCGTCCCCCGATCCAACGCGGCATAAGGTTCTATAGCCAGGATCTGCTTTAGGGGTTCAGCATCAAGACCCGATCCCAGAAGGTCATCGAGGCCACTTCTATACCGGCAATCGTTTTCAGGGTCTTATCATGAAGCGTTGTGTTGCTGTGAAGCGCCTCCAAACTCTGATTGCGGGCCCAGACAAGCGGGGCAATACCGCTGTTCCAGAAAAAGGTCATTTCATCGCCCAACCGTTGTAAAATTGTCACGGGAGGCCGACGCGTCGCTTCATACTTCGCCAGAGCCTTTTGTGAAAAATTCCCCTTTTGGAAGCAGTCTAATAGAACATCAGCCAAGATTACAGCATCTTCCATTGCTGCATTTCTTCCTTGCGCGACATGTGGATTCATTGCATGAGCCGCATCGCCCATTAAGACGGCGCCGTCTGACACCCACCGCGCGCATCGCACACGAAAGCAAGGCATAAAGGCAGTATCCTCCCAGCATTTAAGATTCATCAGTGGTTTCTCCAGCCCCGGATTTATCGAACAGAGTTGCTCTTTAAACGAGGAAAACGGACGATCTCGCATCAAACCGATTTGATCTTTTTGTATCATATAAAATAAGTACAGTGTCTGGCTTGATACGGGGAATAGGCCGAGAATCTTTCTCTTGCCTAGATAATACCGGGCCTCTTCTAAAAAATCTTGCGAGCGGGGGAGGAGCGCCGTTAAATAGCCGTCTTGATAATGATGAAGATTGTATGGAATAAAAAGCGCCGAACGGAAAGGAGACAAAGCGCCATCCGCGCCAACCACAACCTGGGCATACATGTTTCTCCTTTCCCCCTCCTGCTCGAGCACTACCCCTGTGACGGCGTTGCCTTCTCGTAAGATGGACTGAAATGATGCGCCCGATATGATTTCAACATTGGGACAAGCGGCGACTTCTTTGAGAAACAAATCTTGAATGATCCGGGGAAGTAGTATGAGAGAATAATCGTATGGAGGTAAAAGCCGCTGATAGTCAATAGTGCAGATATGATTTCCCTCAGACTGATAAAAGTGAACGCGCCGATTCTGATGAGGATCACAGGAAAGGAGCCCTTTTAAAAGACCGACGTTATCCAATATTTTCAAGCCGCCCGGTTGAATCATTTCGCCGCGGGGGGGATAGGTCAGTATTTTTTTCTGCTCTAATAGGGCGACACGCAATCCCTTCCGCCCCAGCAGGATGGCTAACAGCAATCCGCCTCCGCCCCCGCCGACAATAACCAGATCGTATTTTTCTCCGGCAATCATAATTATTTTGACAGGGTAATGTAACTTCTTTAGAATAGCAATATGAAGATTCTATGGGAAGAGATCGACTTTGTGCTGTTGGATTTAGACGGGACGCTCCTTGATAAACATTTTGATGATTATTTCTGGGAGGAGCATATTCCCGAACAATATGCGAAGCTGATGCAGATTTCCATAAAAGATGCGAAGACTGAAATCTATGCCGCGTACAAGGTGCAGGAGGGGAAATTGGTCTGGACCGATATTGATTACTGGTCTAATCGATTCAACATGGATATCCCTGCGTTGAAGGAGTCGGTTTCCCATCTTGTTGCAGTGCACGAGGGGGTATTTCCTTTTCTGGAATTTCTACAATGCGCAGGGAAGAGGGTGGCTGTATTAACCAACGCGCATGCAAAAGCCGTTGAAATTAAACTAACCAAAATCCCCCTTCGGCCCTATCTGCAAAAAATTGTTTCAGCCAATGAAGTCGGATTCCCAAAGGAAGTCTGCGGGTATTGGGAAGCGGCGGAAAAAATCGTTGGATTTAAGAAAGAACGTTCCCTGTTTGTAGACGATAATGAAGAAGTCTTAATGATGGCAAAGTTGTTTGGGATAAAACACCTTGTGTATAAAAGTTACGCTAGCAGTCAGATCGATCGGAGGGATTCGAATCGGTTTGTGTCGATTCGGCACTTTAGTGAAATTGTCCCCCCAATTCAATCGCGGAATGAGGATGTTCCGAGATCGTTGATAAAAATATGAGAAGGGCGTAGATTCGATCGCAATAAACTTTAAAAAAGGAGGCTACAATGGATCAAGAACTTTTAGAAGGAGGCGTTGCCCCGAACTTTACACTTTCCTCAAACGATGGAAGAACCATTTCCCTTTCGGATTATAAGGGGAAGAAAAATGTTATTCTCTATTTTTATCCAAAAGATGACACCCCTGGCTGTACAAAAGAGGCTTGCGCGTTCCGAGACGATATTGAGGCATTTAAAAAGGCCGATACGGAGATTCTTGGCGTGAGCACGGATACGGTAAAATCCCATCAGCGTTTTGTCGATAAATTTCAACTGAATTTTCCTCTCTTGGCCGATGATAAAAAGGAGATCGCAAAGCGTTACGGCGCGTTAAATATCACTGGGTCCGCGAAGCGAATGACCTTCCTGATTGATCAAAACGGGATCATCAAAAAAATTGTCGCAAAAGTAAAAGTGGACGGGCACAGCCAAGAGTTGCAGGAGACATTGACGCGACTCCTCAGTGTGTGACAATAACGAACTTCAATACATCGAACTGTGATGGCCGGCAACGCATAACCACGTCTTGAGCCCGCCACACACCATTGAGAAATTTATCTTGGGATGATATAGTTTTATCAGGTCATCCGCGCGCGATTCTTAATCAACACAAACAGAGAGAGAAGATATTGGAATACAAATTGGATAAGAGTGCCTTCCACGAAAAGATAGGTCAAATCATTGATTTGCAGGGGAGTTCTCCTGATCTCAACGATATTATTCGAGGATTGATTTTCATAGCGGTCGGCCTCTCTGAAAACGAAATCAGTCGAAATGATCTGAAGACACTTTATTCGGCCTTTCGAGAAATGAGACAGGCCTTTGAATTTTTTGCCCCATTTACGGCAATAAAAAAGGTCTCTGTTTTTGGATCGGCCCGAACACTTCCTGCCGATTTGATATACGCTCACGCCGCGGATTTTTCAAGAAAAATGACTCGCGCAGGTTTTATGGTAATTACCGGCGCAGGCGATGGCATTATGCGGGCGGTGCAAGGGGGCGCAGGCCGCGAAAAATCTTTTGGCCTGAATATTATCCTTCCCTTTGAACAAGCGGCAAACGAGTTTATAGAAAACGATCCAAAGCTGATTACCTTTAAGTATTTCTTTATCCGAAAACTTTTTTTTGTAAAGGAAGCAAACGCGTTAGCATTTTTTCCGGGCGGATTCGGAACGCACGATGAAGGATTCGAAACCCTCACCTTGCTGCAGACAGGAAAATGCGATCCCTCTCCGGTCGTCTTTATTGACGCCCCCGGCGGCAGTCATTGGAAGCATTGGTTTTCTTATGTTAACGATCGATTACTTGCAAAAGGACTGATTTCGCCTGAAGATATCAACTTATTTAAAATTACGGACAATGTGGCCGAGGCTGTTTATGAAATCACACATTTTTATCAGAACTATCATTCGATGCAATTTATAGACGATCATTCTGTTATCCGCTTGAAACAACCATTAAGAGACACACAGTTGGAAAAATTAAATGATCACTTTTCAGACATTATTGTAAAAGGTAAAATTGTTCAATCAGAGCCGCCTCCCATGGCGCAACTTGCATTCCAATTTAATCGTAGGAACTTTGGCCGATTGAGAGCATTAATCAATGCGATCAATGACTTTTCGATTGGAGTTGAGAAAGAATGAAAAAAGTTTGTGTCTTTGCCCCAGCCAGTATTGGAAATATCGGGCCCGGGTTTGATCTTCTGGGAATGGCCATTGCCGGTATGGGAGATACGGTCATTGCAACAAGAAAAAGTCAGTCGGGCGTTACCATTTCCAAAATAATAGGAAATGCACCCTCCGCAGAAGTCCCAAATCGTCCGGATCAAAATACGGCTGGAATCGCGGCCCATGCGGTATTATCTCGATTACACGCAAAAGACGGTGTGGATTTTGTTCTCCGCAAAGGGGTTTTGGGCACTGGTGTAGGAAGCAGTGCGGCCTCCGCAGTCGCAGCGGCATACGCCACGAATCTTCTTTTTGGCAAGAAGCTGACGCGTGCGGAGCTGATTCCGTTGGCAGCCGTTGCGGAATCCAAAGTCAGCGGCGGATTCTTCTTAGACAACATCGGACCGTCAATGATGGGAGGGGTCACATGGAATAACCTCATTACAAAAGAGGTCGTACCATTGGGCGTCATTGCGAAAGCGATTGTTATCATTGCCGTTCCTGATTTTCCGCTCTTAACCCGTGAGTCCCGAAAGCAGCTACCCACTGCAATCACAATGGAGCAATTCATTTCAAATATGGCATATGCCTCAATGATGGCGTGGGCCGTGGCAAAAAAAGATGTGACACGGTTTGGTCAAGCGATTCATGACATTGTCGCGGAACCTGTTCGCGCGCCATTGATCAAGGGGTTTGATGCCGTAAAGAAAGGAGCGATTGGGTCTGGCGCGCTCGGATGCTCCATTGCCGGCGCAGGGGCATCTGTCTTTGCCATCACGGACGATGCCAAAAAGGCATCTAAAATAGGAGCGGCCATGCTAACCGGCTTTGGTCAATATAAAGTGACGGCGAGAATAATCATTACAACGATGGATCGCAGAGGGGTACGGAAAATTGCCTCGCAGGGGATGTTGCCCTAGTGCTGTGACACGGAAATATCGAAACATGAAAGCGCGTATTCGTGCCCATGGCTGCGTTGCAATCCTTGCAAAGG
>JACPZM010000081.1 GCA_016195485.1 Candidatus Troglogloeales bacterium
GCTTGTTGCGAACAAGGAAATTAAAGCGGCGAAGGCAAGAAGGATTCTTCCTTTCCGCATGCCGACCCGGGAAGCGCCGTGATTTCGGAACAAACCCGGACTTTTTATCACAGATGATCGTTCGTTATCTGGCACAATCAATCCCTTCGACGAAGTCTACCCCAAACCAGATTCGAGGGCATCTCTCGCTCAGCAGGCGATGACCCACCCCGCTGCTCCAAATGCCCCCATGCCCCGTACTCGGACGGGCAAAGGTCGGAACGCCAACCGCGACCCAACCCTCCACCCGAACAAGGCTCATTCCTACATGCATATATATCGGCAATCGGTTTTGAAAACTTTAGGAAAAAGAAAACCCCCCTTCAAGAATTAAAAATTATCGTTTTAAATTAACGATTTTATGAAGCAATAACGAGTCGAGCCGATCATGCTTGACCTCCAAAATATTCCATCGACATGAAAGGAAGCAAAAGTCATACCAGAAGAATGGAGGGGAATAGACGGGTATATTGCCGAGATCAAAAATCTCATTTCAGAAATGTTTCATCGAAAATCCGGCGCTAATAAAATCAATACCTTATGGATGCCTGATAAGGCCATCGAGGATGACAAGCTGTAAAAAGTAGTTTTGCAAGCGGCATAGACGCGCCTATAAGTTCCAGGGAGAATGGGTAAAATGATGGGTAAAATACTGCCGACCCGTTGAGTGATATGACGCAAGCTAGGCAAAAATGGGGAAGGCAGTCACGTCCAACTCCTTTTCAAAACAGGGTGCCACAGCAAAATCAGAGGCTGTCAAGTTTGCACGACATGCCATGAAAGGCAAGAAACTTCTCAAAAACGGGCGAGAAAGGACTACCACAAATCAAAAAGTTTTGGGTAAACTCCAGCCGCGTCTCATTGCAATTTCGACGTTTATTTATTATGATCGTTCTCATTTGAAGGGATATTTCATTACATTTGAAGGGGGCGAAGGAAGCGGGAAGACGACACAGCTTGCCCATTTGGCGCGCCACTTACAAAAGAAAGGATACCCGGTTCTCCAGACGCGCGAGCCCGGTGGAACACTGATAGGGGAGGCGATTCGCTCGCTTCTGCTGTATCCGAAAGAAGTACACTGCAATCCAGAGGCTGAACTGTTTTTGTATCTTGCCGACCGAGCGCAACACGTAAAGGAAGTGATATTGCCTGCGCTCTCGGAGGGTCAAATTGTCTTGTGCGATAGGTTTTCAGACTCCACGTTGGTCTATCAAGGAATCGCACGGGGCATTCCATTACATAAGGTTTTGGCAATGACACGCTTGGCGGCAGATGGGCTTAAACCCAACTTGACTTTTCTGCTGGATATCGATCTAGAAAAAGGTCTTTCGCGTTTAAAAACCAGAAAGGAGGCCAACCGGCTCGATCTTGAAACCGATTTGTTCCACTACAAGGTGCGGGAAGGGTATCTTGCCCTCGCAAAAGATGAACCGAAACGGATTCATGTTGTGAATGCCGCAATCAGCGAACGTCGCGTCTTTGTAGAAATACGAAAGGTTGTAGATGGCATCCTTTCATGAGATATTCGGGCAGGCCCGCCCAATCAAAATCTTACAATCAATTTTACAAACACAGAACGTCCCGAACGCGCTCCTCTTTACCGGAGAAGATGGCATTGGTAAAAGATCATCTGCAATGATTTTTATCCAGGCATTACTTTGTCAAAACATCTCTTTAAACAACCCCCTCAATCCCCCTTTTTTAAAGGGGGGAGATATCAATCCGTGTGACACCTGTCTTCCCTGTAAAAAAATACAAAGCGGAAATCATCCTGATTTTTTGACGATTGCGCCGATTGAAGGGGAGAGATCTATAAAGATCAATGATATTTTGGCCATGCAGGATATGATTCATTTTGAGCCGATTGACGCCAAGCGGAAAGTCGTTCTCATTGCGGAAGCCGAAACCATGACGGCGCAGGCGCAAAATAGCCTTTTAAAAACGTTGGAAGAGGCCCCGCCCTACGCGTTGCTCGTACTGATTGCCGCCAAGCCAGGATTGCTTGCGCCAACGCTTCTTTCCCGATGCCAGAAGGTGCCGTTCTCTCCCCTTTCACTTTCTCAAATAGAGTCGATTCTCATGGAAAAGAAACGGTGGTCAACGGGCGATGCCCGACTGGTGGCGGCGTTTACCGGGGGGAAACTCGGAGAGGCATTATCGCTTGAAAAAGAAGAGGCGCGTGCGAAGGAAGAGGCGTTAAATAGTTTAGTGAAAGAGGAAAACCTGTCTCACTATAACACCCTTTTTGAAATGGCCAAATCCCACACTGCCAATGTAGAATCGATGGAGCACGCCCTCTATTATTTATCCGCCTATTTTCGGGATATTCTGGTTATGCTAATGGTGAAGGGAGATGCGTTGACGGACTCTTCCATCTTGGTTTTCTCATGGCGAAAAGAGGAAATCATGCGATGGGCTAATAAAATGAGCACGGAAGATGTGACAAGGTTTCTCGCTGATATTGCAGCGATTCAGCAAACCCTTTCTCGCAATATTAACAAACAGCTTGCCTTGGAAACCCTGCTGATGCAGATGCGGGATAAATTAGGAACGACCGTATGAACAAAAAGCCTCGCAGTGGCCATGCCACTTTTTATATTACGACACCGATCTACTATGTCAACGATACGCCGCATATTGGCCATGCCTACACAACGGTCGCGGCAGATGTTTTGGCTCGTTATCACAGGGCTTTAGGGGAGGATGTTTTTTTCCTCACCGGTGTTGATGAGCATGGCCAGAAGGTGGCGGAGGCGGCAGCCAAAACGGGGATATCCCCTAAGGAACATGTGGATAAAATGGTTGTGTCGTTTCAAGACCTCTTAATGAAACTGAATATCTCAAATAATGATTTTGTGCGAACAACCGAATCACGTCATCAGGAGACGGTCAAAAATGTTTTAATGGCATTGTGGAAAAAAGGAGAAATTTATGAAGGGGTATATGAAGGATGGTATTGCATTCCCGATGAGCGGTTCTTTCCAGAAAAAGACTTGATCGACGGTAAATGCCCCGACTGCCATCGGGAGGTTTCTCCGCTGTCTGAGAAGAACTATTTTTTTAAGATGGGAAAATATCAAAATGAACTTCGGAAGTACGTTCCAATCCCAGGCTTCATAGAACCATCATCGCGCCGGAATGAGATATTAGGATTTTTGGAAAAGCCGTTGGGTGACCTTTGCATCTCGCGCCCCAAGAGCCGCCTCTCGTGGGGAATCCCGATTCCGTTTGATCCTGATTACGTGACGTATGTCTGGTTTGACGCGCTGGTCAACTACATTTCCATGCGCGGGTATGATGGGACGCCCTCTTCTTTGAAAGGGAAATGGCCCGCCGATATTCATCTTGTTGGCAAGGATATTTTAACCACACACGCAGTTTACTGGTCAACGATGCTGATGGCATTAGGTCTGCCCCTGCCAAAAAAAATATTTGCCCACGGCTCGTTACTTTTTGTTACGCGAGGTTCCGTTTGGAGATGATGGCAATTTTTCGCAAGATACACTTTTGCAACGTTATAACAGCGATCTTGCGAACGATTTAGGAAATCTGGTCAGCCGCGTGATTCATCTGACGCAGCAGAACTCAAACGGGATTATTCCCGAGCCTGCCGTTTTGGAGAGTCACCCGGAGGAAGAATCTGTAAAGGAAATTGCACGGAATTTATTCGATTCTGATGCGTTACTCTGTTTGGATTTTCATAGGGCATTGACGGAAATATGGAAGTTGATTGACAGGGTTAACCGCTATGTTGAGGAGATAGCCCCGTGGAAACTCAAAAAACCTTCTGAAAAAGATAAGCTTAATACGTTTCTTTATACGTCCGCCGAGGCGATACGAGTTATGGGTGTTGTGATCTCGCCATTCATGCCACAAACGGCGGAGAACATAGCGCAGCAACTGGGGCTTTCGGAAATCGGTTCGTATGCATGGGGTGACTCGTTGATAGGCAAAACGGTTCAAAAAGGAGATCCCCTTTTTCCCAGAATAGAAAGAAAAAAACCTATTGTTGCCGTAGCCCCGCTTTCTGTTCCAACTTCTCAAACTTCCATTTCGATTGAAGACTTTGGAAAGCTTGATTTACGTGTGGGGATTATCAAAGAAGCAGAACGGATTCCCAAATCGGATAAGCTGTTAAAACTTCGGATAGGGGTGGGTTTAGAAATGCGGCAGGTCGTCGCCGGCATTGCGACAAAATATCAGCCGGAAGCGCTCATTGGAAAATCGATTGTTCTGGTTTACAATTTGGCCCCTGCCAAAATTCGGGGTGTACTTTCAGAAGGGATGCTGCTTGCCGCAGGCGACGAATCGGTCAGGGCAATCGTTTCTAAAGCCGCCTTTTCTGATTGGGGGAAATCCCCTTCTTTTCCTTTCCACTCCGAAAAACAGGGCTGAAGATGAAGCGGCACGGGATAATAGATTTCACAGCCAATTCCATTCTTTTTTAAATGTTCCAACAAGGCATCGCGATCTTTCACCCGCAAAACATATTGATTGTAGATCGATTGATTATGCGGCGCAATGTAAGGCGTAACAACGCGAAGGGGTCGTACCCCGTTTTTCATCCCACTAAACTGCTGATTGTAAAATCGCGCGTTTTCGGCCCTTTTTTCACTCCATTCACTAAGATAGGGCAATTTAACGGACAAGATCGCCGCTTGAATAGCGTCCAACCGACTATTGATGCCTAAAAGAGAATGATAATACTTTGGCTTGCTGCCATGCACGCGCAATATCCGGACCTTCTCGGCGAGGGCTGTATCCTGCGTTGTAACCATTCCGCCATCCCCAGCCGCCCCTAAATTCTTTGAAGGGAAAAAAGAGAAACAGCCAAAGATTCCCATCGACCCGGCCTGTCTCCCTTTGTAAGTCGCGCCTATCGCCTGTGCCGCATCTTCAATGACGGGAATCTTATGTCGATCCGCAATCTCTAAGATCGGATCCATATCGGCACATTGTCCGAATAGATGGACCGGCATAATCACCTTCGTTCGTGGTGTGATTTTTCCCTCAATCTGATCAGGCGCGATATTATAAGTTGCCGGATCAATATCGACAAAGACGGCTTTGGCCGAGAGGCGCGCAATCGCCCCCCCAGTGGCAAAAAAGGTATACGGGGTGGTAATGACCTCATCCCCCGGCGAAACATTCAGCGCCATGAGGGCCAGCAGCAAGGCATCAGATCCTGAAGCGACACCTACAGCGTGGGCAACATTGCAGGAAGCGGCAACTTCTCTCTCAAATCGTTCAACTGGCGGGCCGAGAATAAACCGCTGATCGTCTAATACAGCGTCAATCGCCTTCGCTATCTGCCCCCGAATGGGCCGATACTGCGCAGATAAATCCAACAAGGGAACGGGCATTTTTTCTATTTAATAGGGGCTCACATCCGCTCGAGCAGCGGGAGGCGCTACGACTGCCTCTTCAGGCATTGGCTCTCGCATAACCTGACCCTCTAATTTCAGATCGGACACCACCTCTTGAATAATATCATCACTGACCAGATCTTTTTTCTGGAGAAATCCTTCAAAGAGCGCGTTGTCGCAGATATTATTAATCAACCTCGGAATCCCGTTGGAATAATGATGAATGACAGAAAGCGCGGTGGGGGAAAACAGCTCTTTTGACGTTCCAGCAACCTCCAGCCGATAACGGATATAATCGGATGTCACCTTTTGCGTAAATGATTGAAGCTGATAGCGGACAGCTATTCGCTGTTGCAACGGCTTGTCTAAAACCAGATACGAGTCTAAATTCGTCAGGCCAAAAAGAATAAATGTGATTAATTTTTGGCTATCGATTTCAATATTTAAAAGACCTCGAATCTCCTCTATGAGCTCTTTACTCTGCAGCATTTGCGCTTCATCAATTAAGACAACCGCTCTCTTTCCAGAGTCATAAATCTCAACCAGCCGGTCGTATAATTGGCCCAACAGAACAGTTTTTTCCTCTACTGGGGCCTCAACGCCCAACTGGACAGCCACCTTGCGCAAGAGCCAGGTAGACGAAATGGCTGTGTGAATAATAACCAAAAGCGCCGCTTCAAACTGGGCCTCGTTAAGCTCTTCCAACATTCTTCTGGCTAAAGTTGTCTTCCCCGTTCCAATTCCCCCCTCCAAAACGGCAAGCCCCTTTCTCTCTTCTGCGGCATACTTCAACTTGACCAACGCGTAAGCGTGCTGATAGCTGTTAAAATAGAAGCGACTGTCCACCGCACCGGCAAACGGTTGTTCTTTTAGATGAAAAAAGTCAAGATAGTTCATGTTGTAGGGGCAGCGTCGAAACCTGCCCAACCATACGTCCTAGTGCTGTGATTTGTTCCGCTACTTCCGTGTCACAGCACTAGACGTAGGAAACCCGTCTCTTTTGTTTTACAATCGGGGCCATCGCTTTATCTTTTACGCCGGCCTCTTCCGAGGCAAAGAGGGCCGCCTCTTTCGCGCGAATACTTTCAGGGCTACCAGGGCTGGGCTTCCGATATGGAATCTCCTTGACCTTGCCAGAAACATCTCGAAATTTCGGATTGACACGATAAATCTCTTTGTAAAGTGGAAACGATTTTTCCTTCTCTCCAAGTTGTTCGTGAATAGAGGCCAAGTCATACAAAATGGCCAAACGGGCGTCCCCCTGACATCTCGAATCGTTCAACCCCTCTTGAAGCACGGCAGCCGCATGCGCGAGATCTCCTTGCTCGGCATAACAGGAAGCCAACATGCTTAACACCTCTTGGAATCGCCCTGCTCCGGCAAGTGCCTGTTCAAACTCTCGAATCGCCTTCGTATAGTTCCCCATCTCTTTTTGCGCAATGCCCAGATGATAACAAGTTTCAAGATACTGCTGTTTCTTCTCGTTCTGAACACCCTCTCCGGAACTGGAAGGAATCGGCTCACTTCCTCCATGCGGTATCGCTAACGCATTGGCAGACAGATCGTCCAATTCTTTTGTAAGAGCGGAGGCCAAATCAAATGACTCTTCCAGCGATTCGTCTATTACAGGGGCTCGCGTCGCCCCCAATGCCCTCATGCCCTGCAAATCGATACCTTCGGAAAAGGTTCCAATATCGGTCTCCCGTATTGATTCCAGAGAGAGATCGCCTGCCGCGATATTCAGTACAGGGGAGAATTCCACAGGCGCGGCAGGGAGACGCGACGCGTCATTTTTCTCTTCAGCTATTTTCCGATATTCCCCCAGTGGGTCAATTTTGTGGAGTTCCCCTAAAAGGATCTCTTTTTTATCAAACGCTCCATTTTTTTCGTAAATGTCTGCCAATGAAAAACCTGCCATCGCTGCTTTATCCTTCTCCCCCGTTTTCAGGTAAACCTCTTTCAACCTGAGATAGGCCTCCTCACGCATTGGCGCTAATTCCTTCACTAAAAGGAGTTTCTCGATCGCGTTTTCATTTAACCCATATTTTAAATAGGCATCCGCCTCCGATAAATGGGCATACAAAACGTCATCTGAAACCTTATGAGGCTCTTCTACGGGGCGGGGTGCCCCCCCCGCCCCTACATTTGTTTCCTCAAAAGATGGCTTTCTCACTACAGGAGGCGGCACGGCTAAAACATTCTCATCATCTGGTTTCTGCAAAGGTGATGATAAGGATGGCAAGGGCAGATCATCGGGAATGAGATCTTTGAAGAGCTCCCTTTCTTCCACAAAGTATGCCTCCCCCTCGCCAGGATAGGCTGCGATAGGATAGGTTCCGATCGGCATACCTGTATCCTCCACTTCTTCCCCAAAAAACACAGGAGACTCTATCCTGGCTTTAGAGGGGGGGGCAAGCGTAATATCCCTTTCTACCCCCATTTTCGCAATCGATTCGACGGCCGCCTTTTTTGCGGCCAGTTGTTTTAGATAGGTCGGGTCTATTTTTATGATCTCCTCAACAATCTGGTGTACTTCAGAGACCATTTGTTTACTTTCATAGATCGCCATTGCCTGCTCGTAGGACAAAACAGCCTCTCTGTATTTTTCCTGCTTTTGATAAAGTCTTGCGACAGCACGCGGAATTTCCGGATCTTCAGGGGCAAACCGGACAAGCTTTTGGTAAACGCCGATTGCCCCTCTGAAATTTCCATTTTTTATATAGATCTTTGCCGTCTGCTGATACCCTTCCACGGCGTTTCCGTTTAGACCGCGATCGGCATCAATATCGGCAAGCATTTCGTAAATATCGATTCGATTCGGATCAATCTTCAGGATTTTCTTAAGAACGGCAACCCCTTTTAATTCAAAACCGGCTTCTCGGTACACACCAGCCGATTTTAAACAGGCATCAATGGCACTCGCTTTATCATTAAGTCTTAAATAAAGATCGGAGATATTGTTATAGATATTGCCGTCTTGAGAGGTTTCTGCAAGAAGTTTTTTCCATTCTGCAATGGCCTTATCAACCTTCCCTCCCGCGGCAAACTTCTGGGCGTTTTCAATAATGACACTTTTCTGACTTGCCAAAAATCGTCTCCCTTTCCCTTTTTTCGGCAGGGGCACGGCGCGCCATGCCCATTCTATCCACCGCTTATTGTACAGATATCACAATACGTTGGGAAGTGTCAAGCGCCCCCCAGCGATTCCGCAATAAGGATTGGGAGCGGTGTTTTTTGGGATTTGGATTGATGTTTTGAGACAGGCAAATTCGTATTCAGGGTTTTAAGAGATGATGGGGGGAATCGCAACTGTGAAACAGTCTGATTTCACGGGATCAGTGCAAGGATTTCCCTGTGCGCGATCTTTTCGCTTTTTTAAGAGTCAAAAAAGAAAAAGGGGGGAGAAAACATGATCGCTCTCAAGAAGAATCAACTGCCCGTAATTTGTATTCCGCGTAAAGTTCGGCCAATATCATTTTCACCACGTCAGCGTAATGCGTTACTTGCCGTACGATTGACTTGAGATTTCTACTAAAGAAGGCATGGAACAGATTATAGGCCATCATCATAATGAGCCAGAAGTTTTGCATGGCCAAGGGCTCATAATGAAAATCGGCTGATTATGCACTGTCTTCCGGCGCATCGGGGCGAAGAGATTACAGCCGAAGTGTTGGAGGGGCAAAATTCCGTTATCTTGGAGCAGGCCGCAAACCGCCTCCCGATGCATCAGGCCATTTTAGAATGGGCGCTGGGAAAGTGATTACAGGGAAATAACGCGGCCCGCACCGGATAGAATGGCCTTTTGATAAACCAAGTGTCCGATGGCAAGATCAAGAATCGCCAATCCGGTGGAGTCAAACAGGGTGATTTGCCGATCTGATGTTCTCCCTTTCTTTTTTCCGATAATCACCTCCCCCAACGAGGCATGAATGCTGTTGCGGGTGATCTTCCCCTTTGCAATCGGCACATTGACCTCTCCAGAGTGAACGGCTTGTGTGAGATCATCCACTACAATCACAGCATTTTCTAATATTTTAGAATCCAATTCCTGTTTTCCGGGGGCATCAGCGCCAATCGCATTGATATGCGTCCCAGGCCTTATCCATCCCGCGCGAACAATCGGAGACCGAGAGGGCGTGGTGGTGATCACAATATCCGCGTCACAGGCGGCAGCAAGCTCTTTTACAGGGATAAGGCCGCCGTTGTTTTCCGCTGTCTTGCAAAATTGTTCGGATTCTTTGAGATTTTTTCCGGCCACTTTCACCAATTGAATCGGGAAAAGGCGCCGCAGACCCGACAGCTGCGTCCTGGCCTGTCTGCCGCACCCGATTAAACCGGCTGTGGCGGAATTTTTTCTCGCCAAATGCCGGGCGGCAACGGCGCCGGCAGCGCCTGTTCGGATATCCGTCAACGCCGTGGCCGCAATCAGGGCAAGGGGTTCGCCAGTCGTTGGATCCATAAGCCATGTCGCTGCCATGACAGCAGGAAGTCCCAAACTTGGGTTTTTCGGGTGCGAGTTGACAATTTTTACACTGGATGTTTTTTTGGCCGGCCAATAGGCGGGCATCACCCGCAAATCGCCAATCCCAAAATCAAGATATACCTTCGGCGGCATCTTGATCGTCCCTTTGGCATGGGCGGAAAAGGCCGCCTCGACATGGCAAATGGCCTCCTCCATGTCAAGGAGGGGCGCAATTTCTTCTTCTGATAAAACCAGTATCTTCATAAATGGCCTGCAAGAATGGTACGCCAAATGGCGTTAAAACTCAAATTAACCCCTTCATTCCAATTCCCGATAGAAACGTCCATCATTTAAACCGTTCATGGTGAGCCTGTCGAACCACATTCATCCTGTCTGTTCACCATTCGACAAGCTCATGGCGAACGGTGAGTGGTCGCGCATTTCCTGGCGGTGTCGTTGCGCGGTTAGATTAGCTTGATTCGTTAAATTTACAAGCTCAGAAGCAGGCTTCGCGCTGTGTCGTCCTGCCGGAGACCCTTCCGTAACGTTACCACTCCCGAAGCGTTAAAATCGTTTTGTATTCTTCCTCGGTAACGGGAGAGACAGAAAGACGGCTGCCCCGTCTTAAGATCTCCATCTTTTCTAACGCGGGAATGGTTCGCAACCGGGAGAGCGTAATCACCTCTCCGCAGGCTCGAACAAACGCTACATCAACCATCGACCAGATCGGATTGGCGGGACTGGTCTTGGGATCGTAATGCTTGTCTTTGCGGTCCCATCCGGTATAGTCAGGATACCCGCATTTTACGACCTTCGCCTCGCCCACAATCCCAATCGGCTCGACCACGCTATGATAGAAGAACACCCCGTCGTTGATCTGCATGGCGTCGCGCATGAAATTGCGCGCCTGATAATTTCGGACCCCGTCCCAACAGGTGACACGATCCGCCTTCAGGTCGGCAATCGAATACTCCGTAGGCTCCGACTTCATTAACCAGTATTGTTTAGCCACGCTTTGTGCCTTTGCGCCTCATGCCCACTTCCTCCCCATCATGCAACAGAAATGAATCGTGCCACACAAAAATAAAAGGTTCTTATGAATTGCAAGGCGGTATCACTGGAGATTTATTAACGAATACTTGCCAATTTATCCTTTGCCAGGCGGGCTTCATTGGATTGCGGAAATCGGTCAATGACCCGCTGAAGCGTTGCCTTGGCTAAATCCACTTTAGAGAGTTCGATAAAGGAAAGTCCCATCTTCAACATCGCGTTTGGCGCTGTATCATGTTGAGGAAAACGCGATTCAATCTGCTCAAAAAAGGAGACTGCATTCGCATAATCCGCCTTGTTGTAGTATGACTGTCCCATCCAGTAGAGGGCCTGCGGGATCTGTGTGGAGTTTGGGTATTGGCTCAAATAATTTTGAAAACCGATGATCGCCAAATCATAATTTCCGCGCAGGTAGTCATTGTAGGCCAGTGTATAAGCCTCAGTTGGAGACAAGAGAGGAACAGTCCCCTCAACGCTTTTTTCCAAAGAGAGGCGCTTCTCAATGGACGAGAGTCTGCTTTCTAAAGAATCAACCTGATGGACCTGATCATCCGTAGCCCGCATCGCCTCTGACGCCTTACGGCCTTCTTCCTCAATGCGCCCTTCCAACCGCCGCAACTGCTCTTTCAGTCGGTCGATCTCCCCCAGAAGTTCGACAATCCCGTTCTGATTGCTCCCCTGCGGTTTTTCAACACGCGCCTCTTTTGCTCGGCTTTCTACTTGCGCGCGCAGGGCATCCAAGGAGTCTTGGAACTGTTGAGCCCTTTCCCTATCTTGTTCCATCCCCTGCTCGAGACCCACCAAGCTCGATTGCAGGGCACAACCGCTCCAAAAAAGGATTGCCAGTAGGGGCACCGCTTGCCATGCCCTTACTATGAAGGCCCAGCAGGCGGCACCCTTACGGATTTGCAGTGCCCTGTCTTTTATAAAATTATTCGACACGGAAGTGTGCTCGCCTATTTTCTTGATAGCAGCGTTCCTCGTCTTTCTCACAGAAAGGACGCTCTTCCCCATAGCTGATGATATTCAGTTTCGAAGGATCTACCCCCATGCTTACCATGGAATTTTTAACTGTATCAGCCCTTTTTTCACCTAACACAAGGTTATACTCATTGGTCCCCCGGCTATCGCCATGTCCTTCGATCTGAACATTTTGGTTCGGGTGCGCAATGACCCAATTTACGTTTTTCTCAATAACGGGAAGGTCGATGGGACGCGGCGCCCATTGATCAAAATCAAAGAAAACATCCGCAAGCTCGGAAGTTTTTTCTTCCTGACTTTTTGTGTCTTGATTGATGGGAGGTATCTCCACTTCGTTCAAGGGGGTGGATGTTCCGCTAAAAGAATCCTCATCAACAGTGGGGGGCGAAGGCTTGGGCGGCTTTGGGAGTTCCGCGGAAGGCGTGGGCTGTACCACATTAGAAGACTTAGAAGATTTTTTTTCGGGAGTAATTTTTTTTGGACAGCCCGAAAGCAGCAAAAATGAAACTCCGACAAAAACCGTTAAAACAGATTGCAACATCCTCTTCATTGACTCTCTCCTTTGTATGTTGTCTTCGTAATACTATCGAGGCGCCCAAGCGGGGCTGGTGTTCGTTCCTCCACCCGTTGTGAGACGAATCAGTCCTTCTCCATCTGGACGAATGGTAAAAATGCCGCTTACCCCGAATCGATTCGATGCAAAGACGATTTCCCGTCCATTCGGGGCCCATGAAGGGGATTCATCGTCCCAGTTCCCTCCCTCTGTTATCTTGATAGATTCCCGGCCATCCACTCGATTGGCGCATAATTTCATAAACCCTCCTTGATCCCGACAGGCGTACGCAACCCAATCCCCCTGCGGGGACCATGAAGGAGAAGTATTATATTCTCCCGAAAAAGTCAAGCGGCGAACATTTCCTCCCTCTGCGTCCATGATGTAGATTTGAGGCCCGCCTCCTCGGTCGGAGGTAAAAGCAATTTCCTGACCTGTCGGAGACCACGTCGGGGATAGATCGGCTGCAGGATGAAACGTGATCTGTTTTAAATCGTCTCCATTGGGCCGCATTTTGAAAATCTCTGCATCCCCCCCCTTCGTGGAGGCGAACGCAACCCATTCTCCCGAAGGGGCCCAGGCCGGGGAGAGACTGATCCCTTTCGCCGAAAATATCTTCCTCCGCTTCCCGGTGGCAATGTCCAGAAAATAAATATCGGGAGCGCCATGTCGGTAGGAGGTGTAGCCAATCCGGGTTGAATCAAACGACCACCGCGGCGAGAGAATAATCGACTGATCAGATGTCATGCGAATAGAATTTTCCCCGTCATAATCCATTAAGGTGACCTCTTTACTTCCGGTTTGATTCGATAAGTAAGCGATTTTTGTCTCAGCGATCCCTTTCTCGCCGGTAAAATAAGAGACCAGTTTATCAGAAAACCGATGCGCCAATGCACGGATATTATTCCCCGTTATTTTCACGCGAATGACCGAATTTCCTCCAGCGGTCTCGTAGCCATACGCCTCCAATGTCCACTTTCCATCCGCAGGATATAGTTTAGCCCACGCAATCGCCCCGACTTGAATCGTCTGCGCCCACTGTGTCATCTTTGGAGGAAGCCCCTGCGTTAAATCCATAGGGAAATTCCCTTTAACAAAATTAATCACTGTCGTCTTAAAAAGTTGCGACCGCAGCAGATCCGCCTTCAAAACCGACTCCGCAAGTATTCGTTCCTTCTCCTCGTTGGGCGATGCAGAAAAAGGAACCACCCCTATCGCAATTTTTTCAAACTGACCTTTCGATACCCCTATAAAAACATCGGACGCCGGCAAATCCGATCCGACAAGAACGATTCCAACTGCGATGAAGAACACCCTCGCGTAACCGATCACGAATCAAGACTCACGGCGAAACTAAAATGAACCCGAAGGTCATCCAATATCCCTCTTGGGAGCGGAGGAAGTGGATTGGCATTATAAACGGCGCGCAGCGCAGCCGTGTCAAAGAAGGAGTTTCCAGAGCCTTTCTCGACCAAAACAGATTGGATATCGATATGACCATCCTGTTTTACAATAAATCCGATCACCGCGATCGTTCGCTCTCGCTTATCGGCGACGGCCGCGATGGGAGGTGGCGCCCATTGAACGCCAATCTTGTGTTCAATACTACGCAGATAATAGGGATAACGAAACCCGGAACCGTTAGGAGATGTCGCTCCTCCGTTCTCTCCGATAGAGATCGTTGCGCTGACCCCATTCTGTTCCGATGTGATAGGCGTGGAAGGAGAGACCGACGGTTCAAGAGATGCAATCTTTTTCTCTTTCTGCAAAGAGGGCGCCTCAAGAGGAGGCGGAATATTTGCCACCGTATCCAGTTTTGGAACCACTGGCTCTTGCAAAGGGGGTACGACTTCTGCGAGCGGATGGAGCTTCGTTGGGGGCGGGGGAGAGGCCTTTTTCGGAAGCTCCATGTTCACTTCGGCATTTTTTACAGGAGGGGAAACCGTAGAATTCGTCGACACGCTTATAGAGGGAGAAGCAGCAGATATAACCTCTGATGGCGCTTTCTGGCCCATATCAAGAAACTTTGGGGAAATCAGAGAGACCTGATAATCTTGAAGTGGAAAATGATTCGGGGCTAAACGCGGCGCAAATAAAAATAATCCAAAGAAAAAAATCAGATGGATGGACAACGAGGAAATGATCGGCCATGAAAGTTCATATGGGAGTTCACATTTCTCCTCATCTTTCTGATCTAACAAAATGCTGAAGCTCATTAAGATGGCCCTTTCAAAGAAGGTTCTGTCACAATTCCGAGTTTATCGATTCCAGATTGTTTAATCAAGTCCATTACAGAAACAACGATACCATAAGGCACCTCCTGATCTGCCCTTAAATAGATCGATTCTCCTTTGAGTAATGGCAGTTTCTTCGCAAGCCCTGCCATAGAAAGCCTTTCCTGGTTCAGGGTAATAATCTGATTCTTCCCGATGGTCAGGATATAGCGTTTTTCAGGTTGAATCGTATTTGTTTTTGTCTGCGGTAGAGAAAGATCAATCCCGCGGTCCAGGAGCGGGGCCGTTACCATAAAGATAATCAGCAGAACCAAGACCACATCCACAAGAGGAATAATGTTAATCTCCGTCATGAAATGTTTTCGTTGTTGGAGGTTCGCCACGACAGATTATCCCTGTAAACCCTCCGAATCGGGGAGCGATTTTAGGTCTGATGTCTCGATAAAGGTAATCAGTTCCGAGGAAAAGATTTCAAGTTTTACTTCCAGCCTGTTGAGTTGATTCGCAAAAAGGTTGTAAGCCACGACTGCTGGAATAGCGGCCGCTAACCCTGCCGCAGTTGCAATGAGCGCCTCCGAAATTCCAGGCGCGACAACGGCAATGTTGGCAACCTCCAGTAGTCCAATGGCACGGAAAGAATTAACAATCCCCACAACGGTTCCAAAAAGCCCGATAAAAGGGGCCGTGTTCCCAATGGTTGCCAGAAAGTGAATATATCTTTCGTAATAATCCATTTCGTCCTGAATACCGCTCCGCAGAATTCGCTCCAATCTGGCGATGGGAAAAGTTTCATTTCTAAGAGCATCCCTCGTCTTCACTTGGGTTTCGCCCAAGACGACTTTTTCAGAAACATTGCTGAATAACGCCGCAATCGGTCCTTCATTGCCAAGCGCGATCGTCTTATTTTTTAACTCCTGAAGATTATTCGATTTTAAAAAAACGGCTAGAAAACGGCGATTTCCCAGATCGGCTTTTCTCAATGTAATCACCTTATAAAGAATAATAGCCCATGATGCGACGGAACAGAAGGTAAGGATCGCGAGGACGCATTGTGCAATCCATCCCGCGGAGGCGATAGAGTGGAGAATAGAAAAATGTATTGAACTATTCAATTTTTATTCAGACTCATTATGGGGAAAGGGCGGGACCGACGAGATTCGAACTCGCGACTTCCGGCGTGACAGGCCGGCGTTCTAACCAGCTGAACTACGGTCCCAAACATTTTTCTCCATGAGGGCAGGGAGACCCCACCCCTACAACATAGGCGGAACAGGGATCGAACCTGTGACCTTCGGCTTGTAAGGCCGACGCTCTACCGACTGAGCTATCCGCCCCGCAGTCGGGGCAACGTGCCCTGCGAGCGTTCCGACCGTTTACGAAACGTCACAATGGCCCGCAGGATACAATGAAATACCAGGGTTGTCAATAAACCCCTGCAGTTTGGGTGTGAGACAAATTTGTTGGTAATTTTTTATGCTGCTGCGCGATTTTCCCAAAATTCTTCCCTCCGACCGCTGATCTGACAGCAACGTAAGGCGATAATTTTATTGGCACCCTTGACCGTCCACCTCATTCCGGACTGCTTGAGTCTTTGTCCAACGATCATCTTACAGCCCGCCTCAAT
>JACPZM010000088.1 GCA_016195485.1 Candidatus Troglogloeales bacterium
GAAGATTTATATATCCGTCTTGTGCCATTCTCATATGAAGAATGGGGATACGGAATCGACATGGATAAAGAAAATACCCTCTCTGACGCTCCATCAGGTTTCGGTTGTCTGCCTAAACCATGCGTTAAAGAACGTTGGATCGGAGGTGCTGATGTGACTTATATACAAAATATATCTCTCCGTTACACACTTCGTTACCAGCGGGAAGTACTGATGCGGACGTCCCTCATCAATAAAAGCAATTATACGTGGTTGACCCTACAATGGTCGTTCTAACGTCATCGAGCGGATTATTATCAGGAAGCGCCGCGACCTAATAAAACCACAGGGATTGTTGCAAGAAAAATTTTAAAATCATGAGCAAACGACCAATGATCAATATACTCAAGGTCCAGTTTTATCCATCTATCGAAGTCTTGAATATTATTCCGGCCATTGATTTGCCAAAGGCAAGTCAATCCGGGCTTCATGCTGAGCCGACGCCGCTGCCATGGCCGATAGTGGACTACTTCTTCGGGAGTGGCCGGCCTCGGCCCGACAATACTCATCCTCCCCCGAAACACGTTAATCACTTGGGGCAATTCGTCCAAGCTGAACCTTCTTAGGAATTTCCCAATGGGAGTCAAGCGGGGATCGTCCTTCACTTTAAAAACAGGGCCTCCCATCTCATTGAGGTGCCGTAATTCCTCTTTTCTTGCATCGGCATCCATCCCCATCGTCCGGAATTTATACATTTTAAATCTCCTGCCATTTAATCCCACACGGACTTGCTTAAAAATCACAGGGCCCCGAGATGTCACTCGAATGGCAAAAGCAATCAACAGGGCCAGTGGAGATGCTAGAACGATGAGAAGAAGGGAAATGACGATATCAAATGCCCGTTTCAGAGCCAACATAAATGCGTCATGGGGGGCGGTGGAAAAAGTCAAAAGGGGTATCTTTTGAAGTTCGTCCAGATAAACTTTCGCATTCGTGTTATGCAAGAAATCGACTGCGACTCGAACCTGGATTCCCAACTCTTGACATTTTAAAAAACAATCTTCAATCTCTCTTAACCGTGTTTGGGATACGACAAAAACAATCTCGTCCACGACATGTTGTTCTAAAATTTCAGAGATCTGACCCAGATTGCCAATAACCGGATAATGCCCCACTTTAGGAGAAGAGCCATTATTCTTATCGTGGATAATTCCAGTTAGTTTCAGTCCCCAGTCTTTATTCTCCTCGATATGTCTCGCAATTTTTCTGGCACGTTTCCCCGTCCCTACCACAAGAACATTTCTATAATTGTATCCATGTCTTCGGGCCACTCTTGCAATCCACCGGACAACAAACCGTTCTGTGGATAAGAGAAGAAAAGAGGATGCGGCAAAAATACCAATATCCAGACGTCCGACAAGATTTAGTTTAAAAGCAAAAATCGATGTAATTAATGACAGGGTTCCCAAAAAAACGACTTTAAAAATATCCCATGATTCTGCCCATCTCGGCTTGGTTCTATAAGAATCATAGAGTTTAAAATAGCAGAGCAAAACAGACCAAACAGGGAGAATGAAAGGTAAAAGTAAAAGGGTTCTCTCTCCTTGATAAGGGGCATCGTCTGGGAATTGGCCGGCAAAGAAACTATTGCTTGCCCAACGAGAAAGAAAAAAAGCGGCCGTACAAACAATCAGATCGGAAATATAAACGGTCCAAGCGACTAATTTTGCCTGTTGTCGGAGCATCGACAGCCTCTATAATAAACCCCACCCGAATCTATTGAATGATAAGGCACGATGATACCATTTTAAGCCTGTGCTCTGCAAGGTGAAAACAGAGATAGTCCTGCCTGTTGACAAACCATCTTCATTGCTGTATTCTTTACCGTAAAGAGTAAAGGAGGTTTACAATGGCGGTCAGTTCGCTTTCCAGTAAGGGGCAAGTAACGATTCCCAAAAAGGTCCGTGATGTCCTTGGTCTTGAACCGGGTGATCTTGTCAATTATGAAATTCAAGATAGCGGGGTCACACTGAAGCGTGTTGAGCCTTTCGATGCTGCGTTTCATGCAGCGCTCTCCAATACGCTTTCCGAATGGGCCACGCCGGAAGACGAAGAGGCCTTCCGTGATCTCTGAACCATGGGACATTGTGGTTGTCCCCTTTCCTTTTACAGAGAGGCCCGGAAGCAAGAGGCGGCCGGCGCTTGTATTGAGTCGGCTCGGATTTAACGAAAAGGGGCATACGATTCTGGCCATGATCACAACGCAATCGCACAACCCTTGGCCTGGCGACACAGCCATTAAAACCCTTGAAACTACCGGACTCCATGTCAACGGCTTGATTCGCCTGAAAATCTTTACGCTCGATAATAGACTGATCCTCAAAAAGATCGGCCGTCTCTCAACAACAGATCGCAACAGGGTGGCCGACCGGATTCGCCACAACACGGCAATCTAAAAAAAGACCCAATGCTTCACCCGTTGGAAGTGTTCTTCCGCCACCGTTGCAATGTACTTTCCGTAAGTGTTTTCTCAAAGCGCCCTAAAACCTGATCGCGAGACCATTGCGTCACGGCAAACGACCTTGCGGCCCGCCCCAGCGTGGCACGCTCCTCAGAATGAGCGGCCAAATGCAGGACCGCCTTGGCCAGTGCCGCTCCCTCTCCGGGTGGCACGATGAGTCCGCGATGCTCTAAGATTCGTCCGATCTCCGTATCGGGGTGAGTGGTCGCGACGACCGGACGCCCGCTGGCCATCATGCCGGTCAGTTTGGAGGGAAGGACTCTATCAGCGGCATCGGCACGCTGGAGAAGCAGGTGGATATCGGCAAGATTGAGGAGTTCATTGAGGCGTTCTACAGGCTGCAAGGGAAGGAAAAGAATATTGGGGAACCCTTCGGTCAGTTTAAGTAGCCGCATACGCACCGCCCCATCACCACACAAGATGAATAAGAGATCTTTATGCCCAGAAAGGGTCTGTGCGACCTCCACCAGGATTTCTAACCCTTGTTTTTCACCCATGTTTCCTGAATAAAGAGCGACAACCGTATCCTCGGAGATACCCAGCTCTTTCCGCATAGGACTTTGTTTTTGGAGTGGAAAAATAGCATCCGTGTTCACCCAATTTGGAAAGAGCACGCATCGTGATGAATCAACCCCTTTGGTAATCAAACGATCCAGCATCCGTTCCGAAATAGTGGAAACCCGATCAAACCGGCGCATCAGCCACCGCTCCAATTTTACAACAAACCCCCGGATCAGACTGCCGGATAAGATCCCCAGATCAAAAGCGGTATCCACTTCAAAGTCCTGAATGTGTAGCCAGGATCGGGCCGCCCCTAATCGGGCCGCCAGCCATCCCCCCGGCACACTAAACAGGGACGGCGCAAGCACCCACACCACATCAGGACACCAGATAAGCCCCTGCCATAATACAACTGGAAGGCCGCTTACGGCAAAAGAGAGGTGGTGTAAGACGCGCTTAATTCCGGACGGCCGTTGAGGAACCCACAAGGGACATCGGTAAATCCTAATCCCCGCGTGCCTTTCCCGCCGATAGCGTCCTGCAGAGTAACCCTCCCCGATCCGCCACATCGGATAATACGGAGGCGCGGTAACCACCCGCACCTCATGCCCGCGGGCCGCCAGCCATTCCGCCATCTCGCCGGTGTACTTGCCGATGCCGGTAAGCTCAGGCGAGTAATTGAGGCCGTGGATAAGTATCTTCATGGCAACTCTTTTTCCACTAAGCATCGGCCACCCTTACGACCGAATAGGAAATCCGCTTGTACGGCCTGCCCATGCTGATAAGTGGTGTTAAAAATCCCAACAAGGCCGAAACCTCTGGCCGACAGCCAGTCGATAATCTCCCACGCCAATTTTTGGCCTGAATACAGCTCAACGAAGGAGCACTCGCAATATACCATGTCGAAATGTGAGAGCAGCGATTCGCAGCCAATCAGCGCCTCATGCTCGAAACCTTGGACATCCAGCTTCAACAAGGCCGGTGCCCGCAGGTCATCAGCGGTTATCAATTCTTCAAGCGGGGCGACACGGACCTCGGTGGTGGAGATTTCTCCCGTACCGGGGAACATCGCCGTCTGAACAGAAGAAATAGGCAGCAACGATGAAGAATCATCCCGTTGCGAGACATGTATTGTGCGCACCTCCGAACGAGGTCCGATCGCCGTTTGGTGTAGCAGCACTTGATCGTCATCAGAAAATACGCGGCGAAAAATAGATGCGGGGCCGGGCAGCGGCTCGAAGGAGACGATCCTGGCCTTCGGGAAGCAGTGCCGTGCCACCAGGGAAAACTGCCCTCGATTGGCGCCGATATCTACCACCGTTTGACAGTCGAGTGCAACTAACAACCGTTCATGTTCTATCGCGGCGGCAACGACATGGCGAAGGGCGCGGCGATACAAGGTCACCGGTGCGAGACGGACTGCCTTTATAATCTTTTTAAAAAGCAGATACATGGATTTAACAAGTATGACTGGTCAGAGCGTTGATGCCCGCGATAATTTTTTTTACCTCGCCGTCCCATCGGTAGCGGGCACGTACCGCCCTGTATCCATTGTCGGCGAAGCGCTTGCGCGATCCCATATCCAGAATAAGAGCCTTGATTCCCGCTGCGACCGCATCAGGAGTTTCATCAACAGCAATGCCGCACTGCTCAGCCTCCAGAATGCGTGTCACCGGCCGCAACCGAGTCGCAACGACCGGCAAGCCCACGCTCATATAGTCGAAGAGCTTGTTCGGAACCGTATGCTGAGTCAGATCGCAAACTCTGTGCAGAATAAGCCCGATATCTCCCTCGGCCAAGATCTCATATTTCGTGGTTTCGGACACCCAGCCACCGAAGACAACCTTACCTTCAAGCCCCAGTGCCTTCACCTGCTCTTCCAAGGCCCTGCGAAAGAAGCCGTCGCCATAAATCATCATCCGTACATTGCAAAGATCGCGCACAAGGATCGCAAATGCCTCGACAGCGAGATCGAGGCCACGAATATTATCAATGAGGCCGAGAAAGATCAGCGTGACCGGCTTGCCCGTGGACGAAACAGGCCGCTGCGAGGCCTTGCGAGCTGCCGCCTCTATCGAAATGGGATAATTGTTGATAATCTCGATGCGCGAAGAATACCGTTGCAGTCTCTCCTTGTTTTCATCAACGCTGACCCAGACGAGATCCGCCATGCGCACCGAGATGGCTTCCAGCCAAGTAATAAGCCAGTGGTTGCGGATAATGTAATGGGTAAGACTCTGTTTGCCTACAATCTTCATCATGCCGGGATAATGTTCACCGAGATCGAGTATCGCTTTGATTCCGCAGGCACGGGCCGCGAGAAACACCGGCAATGCAAGCCTGAGATCGCGCACAATGACGAGATCAAGCGCATGTTCACGAAACTGCTTGCTGAACCACCATATCCAAACTGGACTGATCGGCAGCGGCGCAAAAAGCAGTTTGCCGAAACGTCCTACCATCCGGGACTTCAGCCGGATAACCTGGCCATACTCAAATGGCTCGGAAGGGACCTGCGTCTCATTGCCTGGACAGAAAACGAAAAACGCGCACCCCTGCGAGTGTAGGGTAGCTGCGAATTTCGTGACACGAATCTCTTGGGCTGTCGGATATGGATGCCTTGTAACACAGCCTATCTTCATATTTGCCTACTCCCGCTTCAGCAAGGTCATAATTGGCCACCACGGGCACTGGAAAAACCCTGGTACAGGATTGCAATCCATGGCAAATTATTCAGGATCGCCACGATTACAAACCCAACCACTAGGGAATCGAGCCCAATCAGCGATTGCACGGGAATATATAGGAGCGCCCCCAGAAGCAGAAACGTATTATTCCATATGTAAAGTATTTCGAACAGATTACGCAGAGCAGCCTTCAGCGATGACGCTCCCAAAACACCCCGATATTCCGTTGCCTCTTCCTTCGATACACGCACCCAGCCGAAGTAATCCCGATACTCTAACCAAAGCAACCGCCCGAGTGCTGTCGCGCCGAAAAGTACAAATCCCGTAATCTCCTGGGTCCGGTTGTACATACCGATAGCGATGCACAGGCCGAATATATTCGAAGGACGAGACGACCATGTGTCTATAAATTGCTCGAGTAGCGGCCCCGCTTTGGAAAAGTGCTTGGTATAGCGGGCAAGATCTCCGTCAACGTGATCGAGCACTTCGAACATGTAAAACAGTCCTACCGCCCACAAAAGGCTAACCGGGTCCCCGAGCGCAAACAAATATAGGGCAACAATAACAATGAGCATACGACTTACGGTAACATGGTTGGGAATGATCGGTGTTTTGGCAAGCCCGCGCACGATCAATGTTGACAGGAAACGGAAGATCACCTGCCCGCCATTTTCGGGCGGCGTAATGTAGTTAAATTTGAAAGATATAGTCATGGGTCAATCCGAATTGTCACCTACAGATAACGAAAAAGCAGAGTTCGCTTCATTGCCCCTTCAAAGGTGAGCGGAATCGTCAAACGCTCAGGCGCGTTTCGATACAAGGCCAAATCGAATATACCCGGCAGTCTCAGGAGATAAAGCAACACGCGATCGAAAAAGCGATACACCGTATAAAGTCTGTTGAAGCTTGCGCCATAATTTAATCTAACTGCACGCGCTTCGATTGCCATATCACTGTTATCCCTGACGCATTTCGCGTCTTCATGCAGACGTTCGGCCGCGATCAGGAAATTGATATGCTTGAACTTGAAATTCAGGCTATGGGCGCGGAGCCAATACTCAAGGTCCATAGCATAACGCAAATCTTCACGGACAGGCATTTTTTCAACTACGCATCGTCGGAAGAAAGTCGCCGGCTGGGAAATGTATCCGATTCGAAGCAGCCGCGCATGGGAGTAGCCAGGCCGCTTGTAGATTCTCAGGACACGATTATGGCTATCGATCTCGATAAAATCACCGTAAATGAAATCAAATTCAGGGTGTCGTGTGAACGCTGCAACAATGCCACTAACTGCCTTGCGATCCGGATAGATATCATCTGAATTGAGCCAGGCAACGATGTCGCCGTTGGCCATCCTAAATCCCTTGTTGATGGCATCGGACTGGCCTTTGTCTCGCTCCGAGACATACGTAATGCGATCCTCATAGCGCTTTAGTACATCCAGTGTGCCGTCACTTGATTGGCCATCAACGACAATCACTTCAAGATTGGGATAATCTTGGTTCAGGATGGATCGGATCGTGTCCTCGATGAATTGCCCTTGATTGTAAGAAGGCATGATCACGCTGACCAGAGGCTTCGATTCAGTGTTTATCAACAGGCGATACCTTGACGATATGTTCGCTACCAACAGACGACTTCACGAGGATATCACAGAGCCGCGCAAAAGGGTAGGTGAAAAATAACAAGTGGAACGCGAGATTGCCGAACCGGACATAACCGAGGACACCGAGCTCCCACAACAATGAACCGAACCGCCCCGGAGCATATTTATGCTCGGCAATACGAAAGCCCGATGCTTCGAGCAGAGCAGTCAGTTCGTTCAGGGAATAATAACCCTGCGAACCTCCTACATGAAATCGTTCATTCAAATGGCGAATGAGTTCTCCAGGGGTGCGAGGCATCCCGAATAGGCGGCAAAGAACAGGTGCAGCAAACGATTTCATCAATACGGGTATGAACTGGTAGTGATTAGGGACGCTAAGGACTACATGGCCGCCCGGTTTTAGCACCCGCTTACACTCCCGCAGAAGTTGCAACGGCCCGGGCACCATCTGCAGCAGGCTCGACATCAGGATGCGGTCAACTGATCCGTCCGCCAGCGGCAGCGCTTGTCCGTTGGCACGGAGGGGCACGACACCGTTTCTCCTCGCCTCGTCAACCCGGTCCATCCGCAAATCAAGATCGGCAGCGATGACATGCGCGCCATCGTGCCGGGCGATCAGAATAGCATATTGCATCTGGCCTGCGCCCAGATCAAGCACGGTCTGCCCATTACGGAGGTCAAGTAACCGGTGGATCGTCGGCCATTGGAGACGCCTCAGGAAATTCGGCCAACCGAAAACCGCTGCCATGAAACGTTTCACAAATTTCTAGACCTCATTGGCCCCGACCTCGCTTTGCCAGCTATATAAAATCTCTTCAGTTTTGGGGTTACGACCCGTATTCTTTGGTAGTATTTGGAACAGCATTATGAAAACGAGCGGTGATTCGATAAACGGCTGCGCCAGGACGCCGGTTACAGCAAACGGAAACATGGAGATAACGAAGACCATGCGATCAAATGAGCCTTTGACCGTGATGACCGATACCACCGTAAGGAGCGCCAGTATCAGGAGGCCTGCGAAACCTATCATCCAGAGCGATGAGAGGAGGTTTATCCCAACATTGGGGACGGTCGCGTTGTACATCCCGATACCGAACGGATTGTTGATGAAGCCTGATATGCCAGCGGTTGTCCCCTCGATCCTGTCTTCTATTGAAGCTGCTGAATTCTGCATCTTATCAATAAATCCGAATACAGGGATGTATAGGAAGGTCAAGGCGCCCCCAGCAAACATCCCGGCGGCAAGGATGGTTGAAACAATATGCCTTTTAAGCCTGCGCCTCTCCTCGTGGACAAAGACGGTCTTGAGAGCTAATGTCGCGAAAAAGATGACTATCCCTGTTGTAGATAGCGTTGATAAAACGCCAGCCACGAGGACCGCTTTAATCCACAGCCTGTCCATATCGAGGTATGGAAGTACGAAATATGCCCAGCTAAGGAACGCCTGGAATATCCCCGCCTCCCTGAAAGGACCGAGGTTCCTGAAGAACTGGAACCCCGAGATGCTAATAACACCGTAAGCGGTAGTAAAGGGGAGGAATACCCCTCCCCACTTCGTGTCGTAAAACTGGGACTTTATATGGAACAGGAACAAGCTGTCGAACGGGACAAAAAACGCAAGCGTGAGCGTGGTGAAATAAGAGAGCGTGGAAAGAACGAATACCCAGACAAGGCCCCTGAAAAAGATCCTGTTGAGATCACGACGAGTAAGGATTAAGGCGAAGATGAACACGAGGAAGGATATCGAGAGAAGTGCCTTCAAAAGGAAGTCCGGATGCCGGGCTCTCTGAAAGACCGAGTGCAGCGAGAGATACACCCAGAAAAGGCATATGATCGAGGCGATAAGGAGATTCCTTTGAGCCACGGCCTTCTCTGTTCTCATCGGGAGAACTATTACGGTAAGCCCTAACGCGGCCCCCGCAAAAGCCATCGACACTGGGGTAAAGATCTCTCCCAGGAGTGATGGCCTCATCGTAAACGCTGAAAGGATGAGAAATACAACGATGAACGAAACAGCGGTGCTACCGTCCCTGTTGATGCTTGAAAAGTTTGAAAGCCCCCTGTCGAATAAAGACTTGTCGCTGATTCTCATCAACGCTTATCCGGCTCTCTTACATCGAGAGACAGACCCTGCCACCCGGTAGAAGTTAAGCCCATGATGATATAGGGACCTGCGGGAGCGTTCGGCTGGATCTCCAGAGCGCCGCCCTTTATCTTAAAGACATTCGAGCCCCACGAGTCCTTGAACGGAACAGCGACGCTACCACCCCTGTTAATGCTCAAAGGGTTTGAAAGCACCATGTCGAATAAAGACTTGTCGCTGATTCTTATAAATACAGGACCGTTATTCAAAGGGACCCCCGAGAACCCGTTGGAGATGTTTCTACCCATCATATCTTCAGTGCTTTGAGGTACAAGCTCGGTAAATAATGACGGGCTACCTTCGGCGTCCCACGCTACAACCACCGTATCCGCCCCATTTCTGAAGAGGGCCATATTGGCGGACTGCCCTACACGGAGCCAGCGGCCCCCGCTTACACCTAAGAGCCAGCGGGCGGTATTCGAATAAGCCGCGTAAGCGGGCTTGGGTGTTTGGTCCTGATGAAGTATCGAGAACTCCGCTTCTCCGGGGTTTGGCGCGTTTTTGTACAGGAGGCAGAAATAGATGTAAGCGTTTATATCCTCTGTAGCCAGAAGTGTAAGAGAGCGGCTTAAATACCTTGCCTGTGTAAGTTCATTGACGGGCCTCTGCCATGTGCCGGCCGCCGAAGTCCACCCGAACTCGGTGATGTAGACCGGAAAGTCAGCCTTTCCGATAGAAGCGAGGTAAACCTTCAAATTCTTGATCCTATCGATGAATTCCCCCTCAGGAGGCGTACCGTTCACATAAGCGTGCATTACAAGCCCATCCATGCTTTCTAAAAGCCCAATCTCCACAAGCTTTCTAAGCTTTTGAATATCTATATTGTATAAACTCGGTCCAAATACTTTTGTTTCCGGGTATACCGATTTAATAGCCTTTGCCATTACTGATTCGAACATCACGAGTTCAGTATCGGTCCCCTTCCAATGTGCATCAGGTTCGTTGAAGGCTTCAAAATAAGGCGGGAATTCCTTCAGGTCTTTGGCAAACTGTTTCACAAGTGATTCAAACTGCTGCCAATCTTTAGGTGGATACAAAATACCTTTTTCCCTATTTGATTTTCCCGTTACCCATTCAGGAAGGCTCCCTGCAAAAGTGCCAATCCACGTCATATGTGAATAAAACGGCTGCTTAATTTCAGGGGAGACTATGTTCCCTTTAGGATCCAGTTGATAATCAATCAGTTCCCACATGCCACGTGTCCAGCGCGCCCCGGCAATTTCAGCTGACCTGGGTGTCCCACTGACATGCCAGAGACCAAACCGCGATCTATTTCGCTCGGTATCCGGTATCGGTTTTCCTATTACCGCGGCTGTCGTTTTTTTTATTGCCATAGAGCCATCTCTATAATTGACAGCAGCTTCTATGGAATAAAAACCTTTTGAGGGAAGGTCTATTTTGAGTCTTCCTATATCCCTTGGAATTGGATATTCGTTTAGCAACCTTTGTTCCTCGTTTCTTAGGAATACCTTACCTGAAGTCATTTCGCTGGTATTTTTTATGACAAGCTCAATCTGGCCTTTATCATCAGAGAAGATATTGCCAACCTCTCCGGATGAAAAGGCAAGCCTGTCTTCATATTCTTTGTCCACGGCCGCGGCTGTTCCTAACCCTGAAAAAACCACAGCATAAAACAGCAAAATAAATTGCAGATCCATGCACCACCTTTCGAATGACACCCTCAATCTCATAGACCCCGTACTATCTGCCCAGTTTTCAGGAACTGGCTAACAGGCCTCATCACTGTTGCGGCCATCATTAATATGAAAACCACTGTGGCAGAACCCAGGCACAGCGCTGTCTGGCGTATATCAGGCCCGCTCATCGAAATACCATAGCTTAGTGCTGGGAACAGCAGTACAGAGACTATAAGCACTAAAATTCTTGGTCTGAGAATAGAGTCCCAGAGGAGTGAAAGCTTCCACTGGACATAAAAATAAATCAAGCCCTGGGTGACAACTGAAGTCGCTGTCCAGTAAACCATAAGGTCAACGACCGTGAAGTTGTACACCGCTGATAACGGTATTACAAGAAAGATAGCGGCCGTATGCGCCCAGATCGAACAAGCTGCGATCTTCTCATTATAGGTTGCCTGCAGGAGGTACCAAAATGGCACGTTAGCAAGCGTGATTATTTGCCATATCGCAAGAACGCGTGTTGCAGGGACAAGCTCCCCTGGAACATTCCCAAGCCAGAAAGAAAGTATGGGCTCTGACGCGCCTATAAGCAGGCCGAGCAACGCGGCTCCAAACGGCAAAAGCACCATTAAGGAAACTTGGATAAGCTCTATTATGTTTGCCCGTTCGCCGCTTCTATATAAATAGGCAAATGTCGGGTAGAGGACAGAAAAACCGGAGGCGATAAGTTCACGCACCGTTTGTGTAATTCGCATTGCGATATCGAAGACCGCAACTGCCTGAAGCCCTAATATAGAAGCGATTATCAACCTGTACACTGGGCCGCGGATAAGCATGCCAATAGAGCTACTATACAGGTACCAACCACGCCGGGTAAGAAAGAAAAACCTGTTAACACTCTCCTTGACCGAAAGAGATACGGCCGAAGCACTCCATTCCCCATGAGCGCGCGAAAGGCGCACCCTGTACAATACTATGGTCACTACGCTCGAAAGAACAGTTCCTACTGCAAGCCCCTCTATCGGCCTTCTAAGCAGTGTGCAAATGATCGCGGCCGAATAAGTAAAAACCGGGGCAACGGCAGTGACGATCTGCACTGTATAATTGTCATGCCTTGCGGATAATATTGCGGCATCGAGCTTGCCTATGAGCTGAATGATCGAACCGGCAATTACCAATATAACAGATATTTCAAGCGCTGTGACTGAATAAACCCCTTGAACCGATGCCAATATATACTTCTTTGTGACAGCAAAAATTAGAATAAGGACCAGCAGTACCGCAATATAAGATCGTTCCGCTGTCACATAATCGGCATGGACCTCCTGAAGGTACTGGGGGCGATCCGGGCCGGCGTCTCGTGTCAGAAGTTGACTAAACCCGATATCAGCTACTCCGATGAAGGTGATAATTGAAGCAATGAGCGACCAAACGCCGACCACCTCAACGCTCGTCCTTGATATCATCAACGGATAAAGGATGGCGTAGGAAAGCGTTGGTATTACCAGCTTGAAAGGACCGATAAGCACTGCAATCCAATTGTCACGGTACATCCTCTTTTTCTTGTCGCTCTTTTCTTGGGCCGTCATCCTGACCTATTTATGGCAATGCATGATGGGACGTTTCCTCTCGCTGGTTGCAATGAGGCGAATTTGTTTGAATCCGATATTGCTCAAACGTTCGGTTTCAGTCTCGACAGCATCATGACCCTCGAATATGACTTCGTCGAAACGGCCAAGAAAGTTCAAAAGCCGCTGCTTATCCTTTACCCAGTTCAACACGTTCAGTGCAAAAACAATATCCGGTTTGAAGTTTGAAAGGGTTGTCTCCCAGTCATCGAGGTCATCCAGATTCTGTTTCGTAAAAGATGGGGCAATCCCTAATGCCGTTGCTACCAGCTTCGCTGACCCAAGTATTTTGTTATCAACATCAACAGCCAAAGCAGCAGATGCTCCCCCTTCCTTAAGAAGGAAGCATGAGAGAAGTGACATATTACATCCGAGCTCAAGCACCCTCTTACCCGAATAATCGGTTATCTTTTTAAGAACAGTCCAGCGTTCTTCCCATGGTCGCTCTCCAGGAAAGCGGTATCCATAAAAATTAAAGGCGTAGTAGGCAACCATTCCCCCCGGGGAAGAAGCATCGGACTCCTGCGCAAGCTGCCATGCCTTGTATAAAGCCACAAGTTGGGGACTGGCGTCACCCGGAATGGATGGAAGGCGATGTTTCCTGGATAGGTCTTTACCTGTCATACGTTTCAGCAAGGTTACGGTTTTTGGTGGAAGATTCTTCTTAAGATAATCCTTTAATAATACTGTTACTGAATAATGCACCCTTGCACCTCCTTTATTGATTCCCAAAAATGACCTTAAGATAGATTCAAAAAAGCCAACCCGTACGGCTTGATCAAAGTCTACCAATGCAACTCCTCCGTCTGATAGTTTGAGAACGTTTTCCGCCTTAATGTCATTATGACTTATACCCTTGCGAGCAAGCCTGAAAAGAATAACGCCTAACTTAATCATAATAACAAATAGCTGGAAAAGTCCGATTTTAAGTCTATCGAGAGGTTCACCGTAAATGCGTTCAAGAACAAGAATCTCAAAGTCACCATTGCGACGACATTCAATGGCTACTGGGATACCAAGAATACCTGCACAATCCTTAAGTATCATAAACTCCCCTTGAAAATCCTGTGCGCGGAGTTTGCTCGTGGTCTCGTAATGTAAGAGTATTATTTTATATATATTTTTATTGTCGGCGTATGTGCGCCGCGCAGGGTCATAACTGCATGACAGCAAAGCGGCAGACTCTATACCGGATTCGGCAAGGGCCTTGGACCAAGATTGCTCCAATTCATCAACTATCACTGGGTTGTTCATTTGACGGGAGCGCCCAAATTCTTAAGCACCGCGTCAAGGAAGAATTTTATGTTCCAGTTGAAAAACTCCATGCCGCCATAATAGCCCCACAGGGGCACGCTGCTCTGAAGCGTGCCTGTAATGTCGCGGCCCTTATCCTGCTGCCAGCGGCATAAATTCTCGACAATTCGGGAGCCACGATCACGAAAACCTACATCACCGACTATATTCGCCACATCGAAGCAGATGCCGGCGTATTGCGCAAGCCCGGTCACGCAATATTCCATGTTGGTCGTACCCCACTCAGGATCGTATTGCGAATATAGAAACCCATCCTCATTTGACAGCCGTGCCAGAACCTCAGCACCGTCTATCAACATATCGGCCCAACGCCGCCCGGCCGTCAGATCAAAGGCCATGGAGAAGCCTTCGAGGACATAGACGATGGTGTGGAGGATTGCATCCTCGCCCGGCTTGAACTCCGAAAATCGAAAATAGCCGTTTGCCTGCCGCTGCGCGGCCACCCATTCGAGGTTGCGAGTGCCAGCCGCGACATACTCCTCAATGCCTGCGATCTGCCCTGCCTCGATCAGCGCCGCAGCGACCCGAGAGTAGTAGGCATGAGGACGATTGTTGTAGGCAAAGCGCACCCAAGACCCATCCACCTCCTGAACATCGGTCAGCCAACGGCCTGCTTTGATCAGTGCGGAAAGAAATCGTTCGTCACGCGTATCGCGGAACATACGATTGAAACCGAGAAGCACTTGACCGGTATCGAAAACCTGCGGTGTGTAAGCATCGATATCCGTGAATGCGCCTTCCGCTGTCTGGACAGTGAGGAGCCAGTTTGCGGCCCTGATCGCGCTCTCCCTGTATTGAGTAGCGCCAAGATATTGGCTGACATTAAGCAGTGTTGGAACGATATAACCTGTCGTCTCAATATAGCAGCGATCCCAACCGGTGATGAGGCTATAGCGGCGCGAGTATCCCTGGCCGTCCGGCGCGTTTTCCTGGGCCTTCAAAAGCCAGTCGGCCCCACGACGGACGCTCGCCGCAAGATCGGGCATGCCGGTCTTACTATAAGAGCCGAACGCAAGGGTCGTGTAGAAGGGATGCCTCAAAATCCCCAGACACAACTTAGTGAGCTGTTTCGCCTGCATGTCCATTCACCGATTCAGGCATGATACGCGATAAGCGCTTCGAGAATGCGTTGGCTAGCCTTGCCATCGCCATAGGGGTTGCTCTTGCGGCACATCCGGCGATACATGTCTTCGTTATCGAGCAGATCGGCCGCTTCCTTAACAATGCGCTCGTAATTAGTGCCGATTAGCTTCACCGTGCCGCCTTTTAACGCCTCGCCCCGCTCCGTTACCTCGCGCATCACCAGCACTGGCTTGCCAAGTGAAGGTGCCTCTTCCTGAACGCCGCCGGAATCCGTGAGAATGAGACGCGAGCAATGCATGAAATAAACGAAGGGCCGGTAATCGAGCGGCTCCAATAGATATACATTGCCAAGATTGCCCAATGTGCGGAAAACTGGCTCCCGCACATTGGGATTAAGATGCACCGGATAGACAATTCTGACGTCGGGACGGTTTGCAAGCTCTTTCAGCGCTTTGCAGATGTTTTCGAAGCCGTCGCCGAAGCTCTCCCGTCGATGACCGGTCACTATAATTAGATTCTTTCCATCTTTGCGGCCATCTGCGCCTCCCAGGAAGGGATATTTATCGTGCATCTCGCGCGTAAAAGCAGGATCGCTTTTGATCCCATCGAGAACATCGAGGAGCGCATCAATCACTGTATTGCCGGTTACGAAAATGCTCTCAGCCGGCACCTTCTCATCAAGTAATTTCTGCCGCGCGTGTTCGGTCGGCGCGAAATGGAATGCGGCGATGGCACTTGCGATCTTCCGGTTCACTTCCTCCGGCCACGGCGAATAGATATCGTCTGTTCTCAGACCGGCCTCGACATGGCCCACCGGAATTCTCTGATAATAGGCGGCGAGCGTCGCAGCCATCGTGGTTGTGGTGTCGCCTTGCACCAGCAGAATGTCGGGTCGGCATTCGCGTATCACCTGTCGAAGCGAAGTTAGCACGGCACAGGTAATATCGGTGAGGTCCTGCCTTTGCTTCATGATGTTGAGGTCGTAGTCGGGCTTAATGCGAAAGAGGGAGATCACGCTGTCCAGCATCTCCCGATGCTGGCCGGTCACACATACAAAGGAGGATATTTTTGGACATGCAGCAAGCGCGCGGATGACAGGGGCCATTTTTATGGCCTCCGGTCGTGTTCCCAGGACGCTAATCACTCTCAATGAATTCATGATGCGCGACTTCCTTCTTATTTCTTCAACGAGAGTTGTAATATTTTCTCTAAGGCAAGTCTATCCATACCCATGATGTAGTTACCGGCACGTTCTGGAGCAAACATCTCACCGATCAAACCGACCACATCTTCCTCCCTGACATATTTATTCATCTCATTGGCAAGATTCAAACCCTCTAACATTTCCATCGTTTTCATTACAAAATCCGTATTCAATATTTCACTCGCGCTATATCGACATTGCTTCCAGATTTCAATCAACGTAAAACTGCACGCCAGTCCATGCGGTACACCGTAATGAATAGTCAGCGGGTAGGATATAGAATGAGCTATGGCTGTGCGTGTCTGGCTGATGGCCAAGCCAGCCAGCATACTGGCCTGCTGCATCTTAGCCCTTGCAGTCAGATCGCCGGGCCGGCCAAGTACGATTGGAAAAGCACCTATTGCCAGTCGAAGCGCCTGGGTTGCAAAGGCTTCACTGACCGGAGTACGGTTATTATTCCAGAGCGATTCCAGTGAGTGCGAGATGGCATCCAGTGCCGTGTAGAGTGTTTCCTGCTCTGGGAGGCTCAGAGTGAGTTCAGGATCAAGCAACGCAAGCTGTGGATAGATCAGCTCTCCTGTCACGGAATGTTTCTTTTTCTGCCGGCCGTCCCAAACAGTGGCAAAAGGTGTAACCTCTGCACCTGTTCCTGATGTAGTCGGAACAGCAATGACCGGCAGGTTTTTCTGCCACTGGTGTCCACTGGCTTCGCGCAAGACTTTATGTAAAGGATGAGAAAAACCACAAGGCAAGGTCACTGAAAGTACCTTGGCGGCATCCATTACGCTTCCGCCCCCGATAGCGACGATGCCTGTAATAGGTTCCGGCACAAAGCGTGTCGTCGCTTGATCTAAATCATTCAGTTCAGGATTGGGGGTTATTTCGTCAAAAACGAGTACCCTTGCCTTGCCCAGTTGTTCAATCACCTTTTGGGACAAACCGCGCCGGGTGAACCCCGCTGTAGTCACTAATAGGATCCGGCCATTATCTGGTAGAAAGTCCACCAGCCGCTCGAATGCCCCGATTGCCGATACGATGCGAACTAGATTGCAATACTCCCACTTGATTGAATGCATGCGCCTACCCACGAACATACTGCATGAATGCCTGTTTATTCTGCTCTGGAGTGCTTGTCGGCCGGCCCAAATCCGCGCTGGAGCCTTTCTTTATTTTTATCTCAAAAAACACCGGGCCCGGTTGTGCTTTTAGCTGCTTCCAACAGTGCTCTACCCCCGCTTGATCATGGGCTTGGAAATACGCGCTGTACCCACTTGCCCTCGCTATAGCTTCAAAATCCAGTCGATCTGCTACCGTTGGTTGCCCACCCACCGATTCGTGAGCTGCATTGTTTAAGACTACATGCACCAAGTTTTTGGGTTGAATGCTGCCAATAATCGGCAGTGCTCCCATATGCATCAATACTGAGCCATCACCGTCCAAGCAGATTACGCGCCGACTGGAATTCCACAAGGCCACGCCAAGCGCAATGGATGCGGCATGCCCCATACCACCAACGGTGAGAAAATCACGTTGCGATTCTTGCCGTTCAACGCGCAGTTCGAATAACTCACGCGACGTTTTGCCTGTGGTAGAGATAAGCAAGTCTTTTGGCTCTGTCAACTTTAGCAAATGACGAAGCACATCTTTCCGCATCAATGTTGCTAACGTCTGCACCTGGCGTTGGCTCTTATATTCGCTAAATGTACCTTTACGAACCAACAAGGTTACAGGTGCTTGGGTGTCATTGAGCTTCTGAAAGACCTGTTCCAGTACCTGTTCAACGTCACTATCTGAGCTCAACACTTCATAGGGCACTTCCAATAGATCCATCTGAGCAGGTGTAATGCGTCCCTGTTTTACATGCTGCGGCTCATCCTTCCTCGTATTTCCTAATCCAGAATTTTGCATGTAGACGGCGGCCACCTTACCCGTCGCTATATGGTAACCGACTGCGAGGGCAACTGCATTGCCCTCGTTGGCCGTAATAATGTGATCGCGAATACCACAATGATCATCGACAAATGCGCAGAAATGGCGAAGCAGTGAGTCTGGTACCCCCGTGAAAAATGCCACGCCGTTCTTTTTTAAGGCACCAAATAGTTTCTCGGGTTGAATCATTATTTTGTGCCTGGAATGAGTTCAAGAATTTCTTTGATTGACATCAAATGAGAATCCGTCTCCATCAAACGTTGGTGCTCTAAAATCGATTTTGCGGCATTGACCATCGCGGGATACGCCGCGCGCAAAAGATGATTCGCGTAGATGACAATATTGACGCCATGACTCGCCAACTCTTTCTCCGCAACCTGATTATAACTGGTCGGTGCGGCTACCAATGGTTTCCGATTTTCCAATTTATTGTAACGTTGACAGAACTCAAAGACCTCATCAGGAGTCTTTTCCCGGCTGTGAATCATGATGCCGTCCGCGCCTGCACTAAGATACGCTTTGGCGCGTTCCATTGCGTCGTCCATACCTTTACTAAGTGTTAAACTTTCGACACGAGCAATAATCATAAAGTCGTTGGTGGCCTGAGCCTTCTTTCCTATTTGGATTTTATGGCAGAAGTTGTCAATGCTGTCTTGCGTCTGTTCGACTTCATTACCCAATAAGGAATTCTTTTTGAGGCCCGTTTTATCTTCGATAATAACAGCGGACACGCCAAGACGTTCCAGCGTCTTCACTGTAAATACAAAATGCTCGGTTCTTCCGCCGGTATCGCCGTCATAGATAATGGGCTTTGTCGTGACTTCCAGCACCTCATTGAGGGTTATCATGCGCGCTGAAACATCCACCGCTTCTATGTCCGGCTTACCTTTGGCGGTCGAATCGGTCAGGCTACTTGCCCACATGCCGTCGAATTCACGACGACCTTCGGGCGTTGCAACAAACAGGTTTTCGATAATCAGCCCTGTTAGGCCACTGTGCAGGTCCAAAAATCGGATAATGGGTTTAACTTTCAGCATACGACGCAAGGACTTTAATCGTACTTCCGGCGTAGTGCCGAGTTCTTTTAAAGCCGCGTTGAGTTGAGTGGATGAAATGCCTTGGGTATAGGGAACCTCTACAAGTTCGCCACCCCACTGCGAAAGCGTTTCGATGACACGCTGCCGGGTTTCTTTCTGAACTCCTTCACGCCAGTCATCGCCGTGCACAACATAATCTGGCTTGAGAGCTTCAAGATTCGGCGCGTAGTCCAGCGTGCTTTGCGGTACAACGCGGCTAACCCCTTTTATATTTTTAATGACTTCTCGACGTTGATCGAAGGTCATGAAAGGCATGCGCTTGTAGCTGGAAATGGCCTCATCAGTGAGTAAGCCGACAATAACCTCACCCAATGCGCTTGCTTTTTTGATAATGTTTAAATGCCCCGGGTGTACGAGGTCGGCGCTCATTCCAACATATACAGTCTTTGTCATATGTAAGCCATAATGAAAGGTGCCTGCCACCTTTTTGATGGCAACCCCTTGATTCTATTGAAAGCTGATTTCAGGGTTCCGGTCTGAAAAAGGGATCTTACCATACGACATCTTCCTTTTCCTGAAACAATGTTTTGGGGGTCACGTCTTGAATCGCCAGCATTAGCCAACACCCTTACAGACGAACCGTCTTTCTGTACGCCATCTTGAACACCCATTTTACTTGCCAAGCATTTCCATCATTGCCCTGACTGCATCGATTAATAAGACGGGACAGCAACCTTTTACGATCCCCTGACATCATCAATGACGTCAAAGGTAAACATTCCTTCAGATATTCTCAAATTGTTGATCAAGCTGTTCCGTTTGAATCCTTAGATGCGTAATAGACGCGGACAACTCTCCAAGAATATCCTCTTTCTGGCTGTTGGAGAGCCTGCCTACTTTCAATGCTTCAATATATTTAACGGTATTCAAACACTCCTGCTCTAATTCATCATACAGAACTAACATGTTTCCTGAATTACTTTTTTGTTTTTTCATTTATCACCCTCTTTTTTGCTCTTTCAATATTCCCCAAGAAAGCGGTTATCTCCATTTCCCAATGGTGGATCAGGTCATCATCTGGCATTCGTTTGCCTTTCTCCTGAATTATTTTCATTTCGTGCTCTCCAACCCTCTTTTTAAGACTTTCAATCCGTTTTTTTAAAGCCCTTTTGCCCATGTATCATTTCAACTCCATACAGGTCTTGAACCTTGACACCACCAAAATAAGCCAACACCCTTACAGACGCACCGTCTTTCTGTACGCCATCTTGAACACCCATTTCACTCACCTGCTTCTTTTATCATGCCCTTGACTGTATCCATCAAGACAGGAAGATCGTCCTGAACACTTTTCTACACAATTTTCAAAGATTAAGTTTTTGTTAAAGCCATAATCTTTGGAAAACTAAACGCCATTTCTTTCCGACCATCTCTGAAGCGTCAATTACTGCGATTCCGATCAATTTTCCGGCCCGATCAAAATCAGCATGGACACCCGGAGTAACCGTCTTGGTTTCAGCCACCTTTATCCCCGGCCCTGAAAAACATAGGCTTCTTTTCTATGCCTGATACGAAAGACAGTGAGTTCTTTCCTCTAATCATCAACGGTGTAAAGAATACGATAATCCCCTTGTCTGATACGAAACGTTTTAGGGCTTGCCTGAATTTAATTCTCTCACCTGCCGCCTCTCTTTGTCATCTGTGCCGCAAACCGATTCCTATTTTTACAAATCATCCAGAATCTTATCTATAACCCTTCCCATCTCCGGGACCCGCTCTTTGCATACAACGAATACGGTACCCAAAGACCAAGCGATACTTTTCAGGACTTCAACGACAAGTTGTCATACATAGATGGCGTCCCGCTCGATCCGGTATCTTAAAACCCGGTTCATTTTATCTCTGAGCCTTACGACATCCACTTTGCCACCCAGCGCTTCCTAAATAGCCTGTTTTATGCCTATCAAATTAAAGAGGTCCAGTTTTTCCAGCTCAACTACAATATCGATATCGCTCCCTTCATGAACCTCGCCCCTGGCATAGCTGCCAAACAAGCCAATCTTTTTAATGCCGAATTCTTGCTCAAATTCAGCTTTATGTGTTGAGATAAAGCTGATTATATTTTCCTTGTTCATTCAATTTTCTCATTAATCATTAATTAAAATAGGGACAGACACCATTTATTTTGCCTTTCACAACACCACATCCTCCCAAAATCCGCGATAGCGGAATCTGGGTCCTCCTTTTCCTGTTTACTGCCGCGCCTCCAGCCTCTCCATCCGGTTTTTCAAAAATGCCGCTTAATTTCTTCAATTTGCACATCGTTCATGGGATCGCCTTCCCTTTTCCTGTCCTCAATCCAAGTTCAGATCCAATTTCAACCGTCATCGGTGGCCTGCCCGACCTGAGGTTCTTTTCTGTGTCAGTTGTCACCTTGCCCATCGGGAAGCCATCACCTTGGCGAATTCAGTGAAACCGTCGAGGTGATGGCGGGCAAGGGTATGGACAATCGTCCAGTCTATTGCCTCGTAATTGTGCACGGCGATATTACGAAAGCCCACGGCTTTCTTCAGTTGCATTGCCAGGCTCTCATGAATGACCCCCTCCTGGGCCAGTACATCGAAGGTTTGGCCCATCGTATTAGGTGGCGGCACTTCTATGCCTGCAATGAGGTGCGTGCCAATGTCCACGCACAATTGCACGGCCCGAGTCAGGTTGAGCGCAATGATATCCTGGAGATCGGGATCGTGCCCCAGTGTTTCCGGGTCGGACGGACATTTGTCTGCGACGCGCTGAAGACAGCGACGCAGGGATTCGAGTTTCTGCTCGATTACTTCCCGATCCATGTCTGCCTCCTTTCAGCGAGGATTCTGTTTCGGTATGGCAGGAAATCCGCCTGATCCAAAAGGTGCTTATAGATCAGGTTCGCATAGTGCGTATCGCTGCCCATCATTCTTTTTCCGTGTTGGAGAATCTGCCCCAGAAGCGGCTCGCCGATGGCGTGGATATCCACCCCGTCAACCGGCCGGCCAGTTCTTTCCGCCAACTCTGCGATCAGCGTCATCTTCTCGCTGGCAGTGAGGCGGCGCCCGGCATCTACTGCCAGGTCCAGATCACTCTCCACACGTCCCTTGCCGGCTGCCAACGAACCGAAGAGAATGGCCAACACGATACCCGACTGTGTGCTGAGGGCAGCCAAAATAGCCTGTTTGAGATTCACGTCTTGCTTTAACTCATTCACAATTATTTCGCCAAAAAATGGGGTGGGTCTTGCCATAATTGACGGGCAGAACGCTCTCGGTACCATTTGATCGTCTCCATTAATCCCTCTTCAAAAGATGTTTTTGCTTTAAAGCCAAATTCTTTTTCGGCCTTGGAAACATCGAGCATCCTTCTCGGCTGCCCATCCGGCTTTCTAGTGTCCCATACAATCTTTCCAGTAAATCCAGTCCGCTCGACAATAAGCCCAACGAGATCGCCTATCGAAATCTCGAATCCAGCCCCAAGGTTTACCGGATCCGACTTGTCGTATTTCTCAGCGGCTAAAAGCAGTCCTTCCGCCGCATCCTTTACATAGAGAAACTCTCTCGTTGCCTTGCCTGTTCCCCAGACAGTAATTGCTTTATCCCTATTTTCTATGGCATCAATACACTTTTTAATAAGAGCCGGTATGACATGAGACGAATCCAAATTGAAATTATCCCGCGGCCCATAAAGATTCACCGGAAACAGCACAATGGAATTAAATCCATACTGCTGCCGGTACGCCTGCGATTGAACAAGCTGCATTTTTTTCGCCAAACCATAAGGCGCATTCGTCTCTTCGGGATACCCGATCCAGAGCTCCTCCTCCCTAAAAGGAACCGGGGCAAATTTAGGGTAGGCGCAAATGGTGCCGGCCGCCACAAACTTTGGAAGCCCAATCTGTCGGCCTATTTCCATCATCTGCGTTCCCATCATAAGATTATCATAAAAGAATTTCCCCGCATTCTTCTGATTCGCGCCAATACCACCCACTTGCGCCGCTAAATGAATCACGATATCGGGCCTTGAATCGGCATACAACCGTTTGACTGCTTCCATCTCTACGAGATCGTACTCGCGGCTTCGGGGGACAAATATCTCTTTACAATCGCGCTCCTTTAGCTTCTCGACTATGAACGATCCAAGAAACCCCGCTCCACCAGTAATAAGAACCCTTTTATTGTTCCAGAAATTCATACTCATCTTTTGACCCCATCCCCACCCACCCTCTCCATGAGGGAGAGGGGCTCATGGGAGGGAACCTTTATCCTTGTCTTTTTATTCCTTCAAGGTTAAGTTTTTCTAATTCCATATCTGCGTCAACCATGATTCGGACCAATTCCTTAAACCGGACCTTTGGTTCCCAGCCGAGGTTACATCTTGCGTAAGAAGCGTCTCCGCAGAGGATATCCACTTCCGTCGGCCGATAATAGCGGGGATCCATTTCGACATACTGCCGCCAGTCTAAAGAAAGGCACCCGAATGCCTCATCAAGGAATTCACGCACTGAATGCGTCTCTCCAGTCGCAATCACATAGTCGTTCGGCTGATCCTGCTGAAGCATCATCCACATCGCCTCGACATATTCCTTTGCGTATCCCCAGTCTCGCTTTGCGTCTAAATTGCCAAGATACAGTTTGGCTTGTAAGCCCAATTTAATTCGGGCAGCTGCACGGGTAATCTTTCTGGAGACAAATGTCTCACCCCGACGAGGGGATTCATGATTAAACAGGATTCCATTGCAAGCAAAAAGCCCGTAGCCGTCCCGATAGTTCTTCACTAACCAGAATGCATAGACCTTGGCGGCGCCATAAGGACTGCAAGGTTGAAACGAAGTTGCCTCACTTTGGGGAGGCGGGGCGCTTCCAAACATTTCGCTGCTTGAGGCCTGATAAAACCGGGGCCTTCTACCGCTGCGCCGTAGGGCCTCTAATATCCGAACTGTCCCAAGTCCGGTGATATCCCCCGTATATTCCGGCATATCGAAACTGACCTTCACATGGCTTTGTGCGCCGAGATGGTAGACCTCATCAGGGTCAATTTGATACACAATGTTCGTCAGCATACTGGAATCGGCGAGGTCACCGTGATGGAGAAAGAGTTTGGTATCGGCCAGATGGGAATCGGTGTAGAGATGATCAATCCGTCCGGTGTTGAAACTGCTCGAGCGCCGGATGATTCCATGAACCTCATACCCTTTTCCAAGAAGTAACTCCGCCAGATATGAACCATCTTGACCCGTAATCCCTGTAATCAAGGCCTTTTTCATAAATTCGAACCGATTCCCATTGCCAAACAGACCCTATACCTATCACAATCTCTCTCCCAAAGTAAACGCTACACCCAAAAAAAGATGCGCATACGACAGGTCTTTGACTACCCGAAAATGACTCAGAATGCAAAGGATTACTCAACCAAAACAAAGCGCAGGTTCTGACCTCCAAAATCCCATTAGAGCAAATTTACCCTGATGAGGCAATGCGCGTCCTTGACTTAAAACGGACATTACATATAGTATGGTCTGCTCTGCTTTAGTCCTAACGCGTAGAATGATGTGGGGAAGCCATAACGAGTACAATCGGTACGCGCGTTTTTTATTGAGGTTATGCCGTAGATTTTATGATGATACTGGAAAACCTATCAAAAAGGTTCGACCTCCTTTTTAAGAAGATTCGTGGAAGAGGGGTTTTAACTGAACAAAACATTGACGAGGCAATGCGGGAGATCCGACTGGCGCTTCTGGAGGCCGATGTCCATTTTCGGGTTGTGAAGTCCTTTGTGGAGGATGTTCGAAAG
>JACPZM010000089.1 GCA_016195485.1 Candidatus Troglogloeales bacterium
AGGGCTGGTTAAGAAAGAAAAAATAGCTTTAATTGAATCGTTGAATCCCTCTTGGAAGAATTTAAGCCCAATGGATTCTTCCCCTTCGCTCCGCTCAGGGTCAGAATGACAAAAGTTACCCACACGATTACGCGAAGACCCTTTATAAACATGGAGAGGGAAACGTTAAGCAATTTTATCGCTGTTCTTGGGCACAAGACCAAACTTGAAGTGGCATTATGGTTTGGCGCATGATCGCCCCTTATGAACTTTTGTCTTGATAAAAAAATAGCGGGTGTGATGATCCCCCTTTTTTCCATTCGCGCAAAACAGAACTTTGGAAACGGAGAGATATTAGACCTGTTGCCATTTATCGATTTTATGGCTGCAATCAATCTCTCCCTGCTCCAACTTCTTCCAATCAATGAAGTGGCTCCGGGGGAGAGTTCCCCTTACAACCCCCTAACTGCTTTTGCGTTTGATCCGATCTATATCTCACTTCATGCCTGTGTCGATTTTCGTGAAAGTAACAAGGCGCAGGCAGAAGCCGCGCAAGCTGATTTTAAGCGCTGGCAGGATTCCCCGCATGTCTGTTACGAGGAAATACGCGTGTTTAAATTCCGCGTCTTTGAGACAATGTATGAACAGTTCAAAGAAGAGAATAACTCCTCTCGCGCAAAATCGTTTCAGTTGTTTATAGAAGCGCAGGGCGGGTGGCTTTCGGATTTTGCCATCTTTCGTTTGATCTATGAGCAATATGGCGGCTTTATCAAATGGCCTGACTCGTTGCGCAATAGGGACTCTGTCGCATTGAATCGTTTAAAAGAGGAAAAATCGGATCGGCTTCTTTTTTTTAAGTATTTGCAATGGATTGCCTGGGAGCAGTGGCAGGAGGTCAAAACACACGCCAGATCGAAAAATATCTTTATGATGGGGGATATCCCTTTTCTGGTCAGTCGAGAGAGCGCCGATGTCTGGAGTCATCCTGACATCTTTCCAGAGGGCGACCTCGTAGGGGCGCCACCCGATGACTTCAACAAGGAGGGACAATCGTGGGGGCTTCCAATCTTTTCCTTTCCGAAAATGGAGGAGACCGATTTTCAATGGTGGCGGCAGCGGATTCGCTTTGCGCGGCAACTATACGATCTCATCCGGCTGGACCATCTGGTGGGTTTTTTTCGTGTCTGGGCGCTTCCAAAAGAGGGAAGGGCGTATTTTTCGCCGAGATGGGAAGAATCGCAAAAGGAACGAGGCAGGCGATTTTTAGAACTCTTCCTTGAGGAAGCAGGAGACGCGATGCTCGTCGCGGAAGATTTGGGCGTCATCCCGGCATTTGTCACCGAACGGCTCTATAAGCTGCATATTCCGGGGATGAAAATTGTTCGATGGCAAAAACGGGATGATCAGTATCTTCATCCCAAAGTCTACCCTTGGCTGTCTCTGAGTGCAACGGGAACACACGATACAACTCCGGTGGCATTGTGGTGGAACGAACTTTCGGTTTCAGAGCGAATTCTGTTTCTGGCCACACTCGATAAGACGCACAGACTATCGCCAGAGGCTCCCTTTTCAGAGCAGTTGCATCGATTGATGGTAAGCGCCCTTTTGAAGGGGAGTTCAATGATGGCGATTTTGCCATTTCAAGATATTTTAGGCCTTCCCGATCAGATCAATCAGCCGGGCACCATTTCCGAAAAAAACTGGCGCTACCGGATGCCGGAAGATATAGCATCGCTTCGCGACCACCCTCTGTATAAAGACAAATTGGAATTTTTAAAAACAGCGATCGCTCAAACTGATCGTGCGGGTGTCGCATCCCTTGTAAGGTTGCACCCTGCGGGTGTACATTGCAAAGGTAATGCTGTGCGCAATTTATGAATGTAGTCCTTTCGATAGCTCTCCCAATCGGCCCCGTAAAACGAGGTAAGGTTCGGGATATCTACGACTTGGGGGATTCTCTTCTTCTGGTCGCCTCAGATCGGATCTCTGCGTTCGACGTGATCTTGCCGGACGGTATCCCCGGCAAAGGGCATCTATTAACACAACTCTCATTGCATTGGTTCCGCTGGTTGGAAAGGGAGATAGTCGTTCCCCATCACCTCATCACAGGGGAGTTTACATCTTTTCCCACAATGCTTCATCCCTATCGGGAGCTATTGGAGGGGCGGAGCCTGTTGGTTAAAAAGGCTGTGCCATTTCCCGTAGAGTGTATTGTTCGCGGCTATCTTGCAGGCTCCGGATGGAAAGAGTACCGTAAGACCGGAAAAATTTGCGGACAAAAACTTCCTGAAGGACTGGTTGAATCTTCCAAACTGCCTGATCCGATTTTTACCCCTTCGACCAAAGGAGCGATCGGGGAACATGATATCAATATCTCGTTTGATGAAATGGCATGTAAAATTGGAGCGGCACAGGCGCATGAGATTAGAACGCAGAGTCTCGTCATTTACAAAAAGGCGGCGGCGTATGCAAAAGATCGCGGCATTCTGATTGCTGATACCAAAATGGAGTTTGGACTTGATCCTTCAACAAAACAAATTCTCCTCATTGATGAGCTTCTCACACCTGACTCTTCCCGATTTTGGCCGAAAGATTCCTATCAGCCTGGCAAACGTCAGATCAGTTTTGATAAGCAATATCTCAGGGATTACCTGCTTTCGATTCACTGGGATGGAACATCTCCTCCTCCCACCCTTCCTGCGGATGTGATCGTAAAGGTTCGTGAACGATATGTTGAAGCCTGTCAGTTGTTAAGGAGTCGCGTCAAAATAACTTGAAGGGAAAAAGAATTCACTTCACGATACAAAACTGATTAAATATCTGGTCTAAAATATCGTCTGTGGTGATCTTGCCCACAATCTCTCCCAGCGCGTCTAACGCCTCGCGAAGATCCGCCGCAAGAAACTCGTCAACCCAATGTGGGGGCCTGTTTGTCTCACGCTCAATCCCCCCACGCCCCTCGCTCGGACGGACAAAGTCCACTCCTCTTAATGCTTCTATCGCCAACTGTAATGCCCGATTCATCGCATGCTTGGCCCTCTCAAGCGCATTCTTGTGCCGCAAAAGAGAGATGTGCGGAGGTTCTGATTCCTCCTTTGTGGCAATCAGGGCAACCAATTTATTTTTAAGATCATCCATTCCCTCCCCGGTGGCGGCAGAAAGCAAAACAACAGGGTCCGTCGGATATTTTGTATGAATCGCCTCAATATAGATTCTTGATGGAAGGTCTATTTTATTGAGAATAATGATCTTTTTTTTGCATGTAATCTTGTCCCATAATGTAATATCTTCCAGATGAATCGGCTCACTGACGTCTAAAACAAAAAGGGCAATATCGGCTCTTTTCAAAGCCCCTTCCCCTCTTCGCACCCCTTCTTGCTCTATGGAATCGGTCGTGTCGCGCATCCCTGCGGTGTCAATAATTTTAATGATATGGCCTTGCAGATTTAATCTCTCCTCCAGCGTATCGCGTGTGGTTCCCGGAATCGGCGTGACAATCGCGCGATCCTCCCCTAAAAGATAATTCATGATCGAAGATTTCCCAACATTGGGACGGCCAACAATCACAACCGATCTCCCCTCACGAATTTGCTTTCCCTCTTCGTATCGGGAAAGAAGTTCGCAAATAGATTGATAGGGCCTGTCAATCCGCGCTACAATTTCCCCGTATGAGCACAGATCAATCCCTTGTTCTGTAAAATCTATGGATGCCTCAATTTGAGACAAGAGCGACAAAATTTCTTCCTTCACGCTGTCAATTTTTGCGGATAATTTTCCGCGAAGTTGATTCAGCGCCATCGCCTGAGCGGCATTGCTTTGCGCGGCGATCAACTCCATGACCGCTTCTGCCTGCGCCAAGTCCATTTTACCAGCAAGAAATGCCCGACGCGTAAACTCCCCGGGTTGGGCCAATCGCGCGCCGCAAGTGATCAGCACCGACAGTATCTTTTGGAGTAACGCAGGATTGCCGTGGGACTGAATCTCAACAACATCCTCTCCGGTGTAAGAGCGCGGCCCCTTCATGACCAACACAAGGGCTTCGTCAATCAAATAATCTGTAGAAGGATCAATGATCTCGCCATGATGAACCGTATGGCTTTCAAACTCTTGGAGCTTGCCCTTGAAAACTTGGGAAACGATAGAAATCGCGTGATTGCCACTGACGCGAATTACACCGATACTGCCGACCCCCGCAGGCGTTGCGATAGCGGCTATCGTGTCGTCCTGACCGAGGTTTGGGTTCACGTTGTCGCAACGGCAGTAGTCTGTTTATTGATCCAGTATTGTTGCGCAATGCTTAAAAGATTGTTTACCAGCCAATACAGCACCAATCCAGAGGGAAATTTAAGAAAGAAAAATGTGTAGATAACCGGCATGAACATCATCATTTTGGCTTGCGTCGGGTCCATCGTCTTTGGCTGTGTCATTTGCTGGATAATCATGGTTGCCCCCATAATCACAGGCAAGACATAGTACGGGTCCTTATCGGAAAGATCGGTCACCCAAAGCATGAAGGGCGCGCCTTTTAAATCAATGGTGACGGAAAGAACATTAAAAAGCGCGACGAACACGGGCATTTGCAACAACATGGGAAGACAGCCTCCAAAAGGGTTGACTCCCGCTTCCTGATAAAGGTTCATCAGTTCTTTATTCATCTTCTCTTTATTGTCAGCCCATTTCTCCCGGATGAGGGTGACTTTTGGCTGTAACGAGGCCATCTCCTTCATCGAGACAAGAGATTTTTTGGTGACAGGATGGAACAGCACCTTGACAAAAATGGTGAGAAGAATAATCGCGATCCCGTAGTTTTGAGTGATGTTGTAGATAAATCGAAGGACATAGAATAACGGCTTGGCAACCAGTCGCACTGGGAGCCAACTTCCAAAAATAAACCAGCCGAAATCAATCGATTCCTCAAGAAATTTGTGATAGGAGACGAGACGATCGTACTCCTTCGGCCCAGCATAGAGGATGAATTTGTCTTCCCGCAACGGGTCGCCGGGAATTTTTATTGATGCGGAAATCTCTGTATCTGCAATCCCTTGTACGGAAACAGGGACTCCCCCTCCAGTGGGGATCAACGCACTCATAAAATACTTATCGGTTAAGCCAAACCAAGTCGCGCCGGACTCGTGCGTAACGGTCGTCATTTTGGGATGCTCGGAAATCACCTTTCCGTCAATCATCGTAATAGCGCCAATCGCCCCGCCAAAACTCTTCGTCCAATCAGTAATCCCAAAGTTTGATCCCAATGCAAGCTGATAGCCTTTCTGAAAGCGGTCTGCTTTGATCTTGATATCGGCCTGATATTGATCGTTGTGAAAAGTGAGTTCCTTTGTGAGCGACCGCCCGTCCGAAGCAACAGCCTTCATCACAACCGTCTCTTGCGGTTTAGAGGCGCTTAAGCGGACAGTCGTCGCGTCGAGGGAATAGGTCTGATCTTTAAACGAATCATCTTCTAAAACCGAGATGGAAAGAGGCGCAACCAAACTTTTAGGAGAAATTAATTTCACGTTCTCTGCCACCCCTTTGTCATTCTTTTTCGTATATTTCTTTAATGCCCATTCTTTAATGACCCCACCCCGGCTCGATAAAACCACTCGATATAGATCCCCATCAATGACCTTGAAGGTCTCCGTTACGCTTGCCGAAGGCTCGTTATTCGTCGGCATTGGTACAGATCTGGACGGCGCCACCCCCTCTTTAGCCAAAGAGGTCGGTACGCCGACTGCGGGGGCAGGGGGAGTTCCGTTTGGCGGTTGCGGAGGGGGGGCGAATTTAGCCAGAAAATAGGGATAGGAAGAGATAATAATCAATGATAGTACGAGAAAGATAATAATGCGGCGTTCCATGAATTTAAACCTTATTTTTATTGAATAGGATCGTAGCCGCCCTGTGAAAACGGACTACAACGGATGAGACGTTTTATCGTCAGGAAAAGCCCTGACACCATGCCGTGCCGTCTCACAGCGGCAATGGAGTAATGAGAACAGGTGGGATAAAAACGGCATACCGGCGGATGAAGCGGAGAAAGAAGCCGTTGGTAGATGCGAATGAGAAAAATAAAAACGCTTGTCACTTATATCCCGTTGGATAAATTCCCTTTTGATAAAGGGGGATTGGGGGGGATCTTCTTTTCCAGAAGACCATGATCAAAAAGAATTTTCCCGACATGGGAGATCGCTTCATGCATGCGAACGGTTTTCGCGCCCTCGCGTGGCACAATAATAAAGTCATACGCTTTCAATTCTTTTTTCTTGCTATAAAGGGCCTCTCGAAAGACCCGTTTGACCCTATTCCTTTGTACTGCAGAACCTAACTTTTTACTCGCGTACACTAAGTATCTTGGCGTACCGACTCTGTTTTCTTGGAAATACAGGACCATGAGACCGGAAACCGCTTTCTTTCCAGTGATGAAGAGTTCTTTCCTGATCTTTCTGTCTTTCAGCCTGGCAAGCCGACTAGGGGATAGCGATCCGCTTTCGGCCTTTATCTCTTCTTCTCTTGATAATTTTTCTCCCATTTGGGGTGGCCATTCGCCCTAAAAAACCGTGGGTTCGTTTTCTTCTTATATTACTGGGATGATAAGTCGTCGACATAATTTTTCTCCACTGAACAGCTCGAAAGCGTATTATCCATAAGAGAACAGTTCATTGTCAAATGAACACAGTGCATGATAATATCCAGACGTCTTTATGAAAAAATATCAAGGCACGCTGAATCTCCCTAAAACCGATTTTCCGATGCGGGCAAATCTCAAAGAAAAAGAGATTGCCTTGTTAGCAAAATGGGATCAGGATGGCCTTTATAAAAAGATCCAAGAAAATCGAGAGGGCGCAGAAAAATATATCCTGCATGATGGCCATCCATACGCCAATGGACATATCCATATCGGTCATGCCCTCAATAAAATCTTGAAAGATATTATCGTTAAATCCAAAACGATGATGGGATATTCCGCTCCGTATGTGCCGGGATGGGATTGTCACGGCCTTCCGATTGAATACGAGGTGCTCAAAGAAGCGCGCTCCAAAAAGGAAACCCTTTCCTCTACGGAGATTCGTCGCCGTTGTCGGGTCTACGCGCAAAAGTTTGTTAATATACAGCGTGAGGAGTTCAAACGGCTGGGCGTTTTGGGCGATTGGGAGAATCCCTATCTCACAATGACGCCCGATTATGAAGCAGACATTGTTCGGGAGTTTGGGAAGGTCGTTGAATCGGACGGCGTGTACAAGGCCAAAAAACCGGTCCTCTGGTGCCCTTATGACGAAACCGCGCTGGCCGAGGCCGAAGTGGAATATGCCGATCATACCTCTCCGGCCATCTATGTGAAATTCAAGATTAATATGAGGTCTTTGGCCGCACAACAAATACTAGGGGAAAATGTCGTTGATCCTTACTTGATCATCTGGACGACGACCCCTTGGACATTGGCCGCGAATCAGGCCATTTGCCTTCACCCTAAATTTGACTACCAAATAGTGCAAGTAGACCGGGGGAAAGCGTTTCCGCAAACTTGGATTATCGCCAAGGAATTGGTGGAACCCTGTGTTAAAAAATTTGATGAGGTGACCGACCATAAAGTGCTAAAGACCTGCAAAGGGGCAGACCTTAAGCCGCTTCGGTATTTTTCTCCATTTATTTATTTGCCAAATTTGGATACTCCTTCTTATCCGGTTGTTTTGGGTGAGCACGTTACGCTGGAGCAGGGTACTGGATGTGTTCATACAGCGCCCGGTCATGGCCGCGAAGACTATCAGGTTGGGATGGAATATGATCTTAAAGTTTTTGCGCCAGTCGATAGCCGTGGGCGATTTACAACGGAGATTGAAATCCTTCCCGATTCTTTGCCGGGCATTGAGGTCCATAAGGGAAACGATTCGATCATCGCCGCACTGAAGGGAAATTATGCGTTGGTTAAGGAAGAGAAGATTGAACATCCGTATCCCCATTGTTGGCGATGTAAAAAGCCAGTAATCTTTCGGGCTACGGAGCAATGGTTCATCTCCATGTCAGGGCAAAATCTGCGGGAGCAGGCCATCAATGCCATTGAAACCAAAGTCAAATGGATTCCGGAATGGGGAAAAGATCGGATATTGGGAATGATGAAGAATCGTCCCGATTGGTGCATCTCGCGTCAGCGGTCATGGGGGGTCCCGATTGTTGCGTTCTCTTGTACCTCTTGCGGAAAACTGCTTTATAACAAAATAATCATCAATCATGTGGCCAAGCAGATGGAAACTGGCGGCGCCGATATTTGGTTTTCAAAATCAGCGAACGAGCTTCTTCCAGAAGGAACAATCTGTACAGATTGCGGGGGCGTTGCGTTCAACAAAGAAAACGATATTTTAGATGTTTGGTTTGAGTCGGGGGTCAGCCATGCGGCCGTTCTGGAAAGACGTCCAGAGCTTGCATGGCCGGCCGATCTGTACTTGGAAGGGTCGGATCAACATAGAGGGTGGTTTCATAGCAGTCTGCTTGCATCGCTTTCATCTGGAAAGGGCTGTGCCCCTTATGCAACCGTCCTCACACATGGTTTTACTGTGGATGGGGCGGGGAAGAAGATGTCAAAATCTTCTGGCAATGTTGTGGTGCCGCAAGAAATTATTGACAAGCATGGGGCGGAGATTTTGCGTCTCTGGGTCGCTGCAACTG
>JACPZM010000082.1 GCA_016195485.1 Candidatus Troglogloeales bacterium
ACGAGAGAAACAGATCAAGGGCTGGTTAAGAAAGAAAAAAATAGCTTTAATTGAATCGTTGAATCCCTCTTGGAAGAATTTAAGCCCAATGGATTCTTCCCCTTCGCTCCGCTCGGGGTCAGAATGACAAACATTGCCTGCTCAGGGTCAGAATGACAAACATTGCCTGCTCAGGGTCAGAATGACAAAAGTTACCCACACGATTACGCGAAGACCCAAAAAAACGAATCGTACGATCAAAACGTGCTGTTTAATCCTCTTAGCAGGATTATTCGTTTGTGTCGTTGTATTTTTTTGGAGTCAAAAAATCCCACAGGAATTAGACCCTAATCGCATAGCATTAATTGCTGTGGTAGGGAACAACTACATCTTCCGCGGCAATAATCCATTTGTTACAAAAGACAAGGAAACGGTTTTTGCCTACCATGAACTGACATCCTATTTTAATAACATACTCTCTCAACAAGATCGCAATCTGCTTCAAGACTATTATTTAGTAGATGTAAGTCTCCTGGATCTGGACGAGTATTATACAATGAAGAAAGAGGAGCAATTTTTTGCCAAGCATCCTGACAGGGGCAGGGTGATGAATATTTCGACCCTATCACCCAGCTTATTGTTCAAACGGTCCCCTCATTCCAACAGGGTGACTCAACAGATCACAGAGCGTTACAGCCTATGGGTAACAAACACCTTGAAGCAAATACAGGAGATGGCATCCCGTCAAACAGACAAACCGATTATTATTTACATACATTGCAACGCAGGACGCGATAGAACCGGATTCATAGTCGCGGGCTACAAATTGTTATTTCACAATGTGCATTTATCAGGAGTAAGATTACAAAATGTGGCAGAGAGTGGCCGGAATAGTGAAGGTGTGTACGAGCAAGCGATCTATTCATATTGTTTACATGTAAAACAGGTTTACAATAAATCTAATGATTATTGTGATTAAGGGCCTGAGGAATTTGCCTCGTCAGCAGCATCTGTGGCTATAAAACAGGGTCAGCAAAAGAATGGAGCCGGCGAGTGGGATTGAACCACCGACCTGCTGATTACGAATCAGCTGCTCTACCACTGAGCTACGCCGGCACACCGGGGTTAGTCATCGTCAATTGCAGCCTGTTCGGACGCCACTCGAGTCAACAGACGGTCTCTGACAACCTCTCCTTTTTTGCCGAGAAAGCCTAACTCTTTGCCATCCAAGAAGACCTCGGCCCCGCCCCCATTTCCCATCGTGAGGAGAAATGTTTTATCCGCTTCCCAAACAACCTTCTGGCCTGTCCGTAGAAGAACATCTTTTGTCCCTTTTCCATCCACTAAAACCTTCACCCATGTTGACTCACGCGCTTCTAACGCGAGAATGAACGGTTTAAGCGTTGCGTTCAATGCGGAAGACACCATGGGCATCTTTTTTTCTGGAGCAGTATCAGCAAGAGCAATCGGATGGATAGAAATGACAGGGGTGGCAGGAGAAGGTGTATTACGCAAAGCGGGCGCATCTAACCGTGTTTGAGTTGGCACCAAAATCTCACTTTTTTTGTTCCCCGACGGAATAAACAGTTTTAACAGCAATACCCCTAGGAGACAAACCGCAGAAATCCCCGCTAACCAGCCATAGGGAGGGGTTGTGCGAATCTTTGCCCCAAAGGTTCCCACATCGAGTATTGAGTTCTCTTTGAAATCTACACCCATGGGGAATGATGACATCCGCGCTGGGATCTCCTCCGCAAGACGCACCCCCGGTATAGATTCTGCCTTTGGAAAGATGAGATGGGCTAAAGAGGTCTCGGACGCGGACAATTCTGAAAGGCGTTTAATCGTTTCGGCTTCGTCTATATTAAGAAACCGTGCATAACTTCTTACAAAACCCTTTGCGGAGACAAGGCTCGCTATTTTGTCAAAGCGATCCGCTTCAATGGCATCAATCAATACAGCCTGAATGCGCGTATGAAGCACAACCGCTTCCACAGAGATACCCTTTGCTTCACGGTTCCTCCGAAGAGTTTGCCCTAAAGTTTCCATTGGATCATTCACAACAACACCCACTATTTATTTAGCCGTTTCTATATTCTGGCTCATATCTGCCGCTTCCTTAAAAAAGGAGCGGGCTTTGTCCGATTCCCCTAGTTGCATATAGGTCTCCCCAATTTTGTTGAGGACTACACCATTCTCCGGCTCAAACTTACGAACCTCTTGAAGTTCATCCAAAGCCTTATCATATTGCTTTTGCCTAAAGTAAATGAGCGCCAAATTCCAATGAGGGAGCTGGGGGGTGGCATATTGTAAATTTTGAAGCGCCCCTTGGTAGGCCAGAATTGCCTCCGCATCTTTTCCCGACGTCTCATAAATTTTCCCCAGATAGTTATGAGCCTCCGAGTAGTTTGGGTCAATAGAAATGGCCTTTTTAAACGCTAGAATGGCATTGGCATAATCTTGTCTTTGGGCATATATATGCCCAAGGGCGTAATGCGCCTCCTTGTTTTTTGAATCGGTTTCAATCGCTTTTAAAAACTCGATATACGCCTTTTGCAGATTCGGAGAACTATCGTTCAGGTAGGCAATGCCCAGCTTATAATTCGCCTCAGACTCTTGTTCCTTTTTTTTAATACTGGATTCAGAAAAACCGCAACCAGCTAAAAGGACTATCAAGCAAAAACACAGCAAACAATCCCTCCTCCTGATTCTCCTTCCTTCAAGGGAAGATTTAGAAGGGATGGGCATTGCTGGGGATGGGTTTAAACTAGACAAAATATTCATAACCGGTCAAATCCTTAAATTCGATATATCGTTGTCGTATATCGTCTTGTGTCAGAGATCGCATCCGATCCAGAGAAAACGCCTCTACACAAAAAGAAGCCATGACGGAACCATATATCGCCGCCTGTCGAAGCGTTTTATCACTGATACTCTCATGATCGGCATTCTGCGCGATAACCCCCATGAATCCCCCGGCAAAGGAGTCTCCCGCTCCGGTCGGATCAAAAACAGACTCTAGCGGATAGGCCGGGACGGCAAATATTTTATTGCCATTAAACATAAGCGCCCCGTACTCTCCCCGTTTTACAATCAGCGTCTTTGGCCCCAAGGACAATATGGTTTTTGCAGCCTTCACTAGATTAAATTCACCAGAGAGGGCGCGCACCTCGCCTTCGTTGATCATAAGGATATCAACCCCCGTCAACGTCTTGATGAGGCCGTCCCGGTTGCCTTCAATCCAGAAATTCATTGTATCACAGGCTGTAAGTCTTGGCCCAACAACCTGCTTCATGACATCAAACTGAAGCAATGGATCGATATTTGCCAAGAACAGATAAGGCACTTTGGTATAAGAGGGAGGGAGTTTTGGACGAAACGATTCAAAAACATTTAAGTCGGTCTTCAGGGTTTTTGCTTCATTGAGCTGGTAACCGTATTCCCCCTTCCACCGAAAGGTCTGCCCCATGCTCCGTTCCAAACCGGCTAGATCAATACCTCTTTTTTTCAGGAAATTTATATGCTCCTCCGGAAAGTCCTCACCGACCACCGCGACCAACTGCACGTCGGTAAAAAAACTTGCCGCAGTCGCAAAATAAGTGGCAGAGCCGCCTAGTCCTTCCTTGATCTCTCCAAAAGGTGTTTTAACCGTGTCAAACGCAACAGAACCAACAACCAAAAGACTCATTTTTTCTCCTTTACAAACCACCCCTCCCCAAGACGGAAAGGAATTATGAATACTTTCCAATCAGCAAGTTTAAATCTTGCTTCGTCTTGTTGGGAACCAGTCGGGGATCGGTCATAATAGCGTTTTTTAATGCCGAACCACAGCGACAATCTCTATGCGGATTGATTTGTCGTACCGCAGCGGCGATAATCCGCTTCGAAAGCGCTACGTTAGCAAGCAGAACTTTCATTACCATCTCCGTCGTGACCGGCGCCTCTGCAACATGCCAACAATCATAATCGGTTGATAATGCCAATGTGACATAACATATCTCTGCCTCACGTGAAAGTTTTGCCTCTGTAGCGTTTGTCATGCCGATGACCGAGACATTCCATTGTCTGTGGACTTCGGATTCAGCGCGGGTTGAAAATTGCGGCCCTTCCATGCAAATATAGGTTCCACCCCGATACACCTTAGCCCCGACAGACTCTCCTGCATCTGCAATTGTCTTTGCAAGGGCAGGACAGATCGGATCGGCAAGACTGACATGCGCCACGATCCCATTTCCAAAGAAGGTACTCTTTCGGCCCTTCGTCAAGTCATAAAACTGATTCGGAACAACAATATGGCCCGGCGCGATCTCCTTTTTCATGCTTCCCACCGCGCTCACCGAGAGAATCGCAGTCACTCCAAGCTGTTTTAGCCCATGAATGTTCGCCCGAAAATTAATTTCAGAGGGGAGCAAGGTATGGCCAACACCATGTCTTGGCAAAAAGGCAACTAGCACCCCTTCGAGTTTTCCAAGGATGAACTTTCCGGACGGCTTTCCGAAGGGAGTGGAAATCGCCACCTCTTTCATCTCTTTCAATCCCTCCATCTGGTAGAGCCCGGAGCCGCCGATAATACCAATTTGCGCCTTCGGGGCGTTGCGGATTGTTTTGCCTTTTTTCTTCATTGTTTCTTTCTCAAATTTGCTGGAGGATTATAACATAATTGAGTCACAGTGCTTACGGCTCGGAGGTGATAATAAACGAAATCTGTTCGGCACGAGAGAGCCGCTCCGCGGCATCAAGGGCTGAAGATCGGTCTTGATACTTTCCCACGCGCACACGATACCACGTGCCTTTATCCAAAATATTCGCCATCACAACATAAGCCGCGTGTCCATGGTCATTTAGCTTCAACGCAAGCAGGTCGGCGTCCTCTTTGCTGGAAAACGAGCCGACCTGAATGGTAAACCGGCCAATGGCCGGCGCAAGAGGCGTCACGACAGTAGCAACGGGTTCCGATTTCTTTACGTCTGAAAGAGATGGTTTTGGTGGGGGCAGTTCGCGAATCGCCCCTACTGGGACAAGGGTTGCGGCCGGTACAAACGGGATGACTGGCACGGGAGGGGGCGTCGCGACCGGTACGGGGGGGATGCCCGACTTTAGAACTGCCGTCGTTAAATCTATTTTTCTTGAGAAAAGCAGCAAAAATAGCGCGACAATTACAAAAGGAGCTATCAGGCCAATGACAAGTCGGAGGGGAAGTTTCTTTCCTTCAGGCGTGTCTTCCGGTATCCTGAATATCCTTAAATCTCTTTTTCTGGATTTCTTTCCAAACAGCATGGAGCGATCCTTCAGTCATACTACATATACTTGCATCAATAACGCTACAATTTATTTTACCTCTCCCCTCCAGGGAGAGGGTGTAAACCATGGAGGATATGTTGCGTTAATTATGCAAGACTACACTATCAACATCGCGTCTCCGTAACTAAAAAGCCGATACCGTTTTTCTAATGCCTCGCGGTATAGACGCGACATGGCATTATACCCCAAAAATGCGGAAACTAAAACCAATCCCGTTGCACGAGGAGGATGAAAATTGGTAATCAACCCATCCACGCCGCGAAACGTATACCCCGGCGAAATAAATAGTTTTGTCTCCCCTTTCGTTGGCATGACGGTTCCTTCCGCATTGGCTGCACTTTCGATGGCGCGCGTGGCGCTCGTTCCCACGGCAATAATCCTTCCCCCAGACGCCTTCGCCCTCGCAATCGCGTTGGCCGTCCTGTTTGAAACCTCAAACAACTCGCCACTCATTTTATGATGCGAAAGCCTGTCTACCCCAATCGGTTTAAACGTATCAATGCCAATATTTAACGTAACCGTTGCTATTGTGACTCCCTTCTTTCTCAGTGCCGCAATAAGCCGTTTTGTAAAGTGAAGCCCAGCCGTTGGGGCCGCCGCAGAACCAATCGGTTTTGCGTAAACAGTCTGGTACGAATTATCGTCGTTTTGCTCGATCAGCCCTTCCTGCTTCCTCCGTTGTAATATGTAGGGAGGAAGGGGAACCTCGCCCCATTTTTTTAAATAAGTGTAAATATCAAATTGATTTGGAAGTGTAAACGCAATAACCTTTCGACCCCCATCCAATGCTTTAACCAAACGGGCTTCTCCTCCCCCATTGAAAGTAAGAACGGTTTCAATTGTTATATGACCTTTTACCAATGCCTCCCATTCTATTACAGGGGCTCGCGTCGCCCCCTCCACAGGCAAAGCCTGCGGAGCCTCCCCCTCACGCTCGCCTTGCTCGCTGGGTCGCTTCGCTCCCATTGCCGATGGAGTCGTCTCTCTGAGGAGTAATAGTTCAATCTTGCCACCACCCAATCCCTTGCGGGCGAAAAGGCGCGCGGGAAAGACTCGCGTATTGTTCACGATGAGCAGATCGTTGGGACGCAAAAGATCAAGGATTGATGAGAAATGCAGGTGGCCAATATTTTCTGTTTTTTTATCGTAGACCAAGAGACGCGATCGATCTCTCGGCCTCATCGGAGCCGTGGCAATAAGAGACTTATCAAAAGAATAATCAAACCGTTCTATTTGATCTTCTACTTCCGCGCCCCTAATAATGTTGGAGCTTGACGCCGGGGTAGTAGTACTGCACAATTTCATCATACTCCAATCCTCTTTCCGCCATAACCTTGGCCCCCCACTGACATAATCCAACCCCGTGTCCCCAGCCCATTCCGCTGATCTTTAAGATTTTGCCAAAAGAATCAATTTTAAAATGGGTGCTGGGAAGGGTCTGATATCCCAACAGCCGACGCAGTTCTTCCGCCTTTAAGAATGTTTCTCCTCGCGCATGTAGTATCCGCACCATCAGGATGCGGCCTGCCTTACTATAGGAGAGTGGGGTCAGTGTGGCAATAGCCCCCACACCGACCTTATCAAGCGAATTCTCCAAAGTAGATAAGGGGATCTCTTTTTGCCAGGTAAAATAAGGAGAGGCAAAATCCAGTGGGCAACTCACCCCCTTAAGATAAGGAAAATCAATCCCCCATCGTTCGTCCGCATCTTCGGTGGGACCAGCGGAAGTGGAGTGAAAATAGGTTAAGGCTGCATCCCCCTTGTAGGTCGCGATGATCCCCTCTGTTTTTTCAATCGCTTCTACCGCCCGGGGATGGGTCACCGATTCCCCCTTGTATACCTGTCCCAAAACCGAAGCGGGAAGGTCGTACTCCTTGTTTGTGTTATTTCTTTTCTGATAAAGGGCGTAGGTTCGAGAGATCACCGCTTGGGTTTTTAAGGCATCCATAGGCCAATCCGAAGGCATTTCTGCTGGCACAACCCCTTGAAGATACTCTTCTAAATCAACTTCATTCACAACAGAAAGCGCCCCGTTTCTCGCTTTGATTAAGATCGATCCGAGGTAGGGAAGACCGTTGACAAAGAGCTTTCCGCCGCGTTGCGGAACAAATGTCAACATTTTTTGTAGTGAGTTAATGCCGTTGACGGCGATTCCCGCAGGCGTCGTTACGCCTTTTCGAAGAGAAATTTCCGCGACCTGATAGGCGGACTCCACAGAGACGCGACTGCTGCCTGTATGAACGGTAAACGGTTTGGTCGAGGTAAGCCGCACGATCCCATGCTCCTCCATCAGGATTACGCGGAGTGTCTCCGCCATGGCTCTTTCTGGAAAAAGAAGGGATAAAAAGAGTAATAAAAAAACGATTTGCTTCGCCATTATCCCTTGCCCAAAAGCCAAAAGAGGAACGACAAGAACGCGCTGACTAAGAGGCTTGTAGCAAAGGGAAAATAGAGTTTAAAATTTTCTCTTTCGATGAGAATATCGCCCGGCAATCGCCCGAGACCCCACCCTGGAATTTTGTCCATGAGGAGAAGAACGACCCCCATCACAAAAAGGAGCAGTCCCACAAAGATGAGGATTCGACCGATCTCCAGCAATACAACCTCCTTCATCCCCCTTTATTAAAGGGGGATTTATCCAATGGCGAGCATTCGATCAATGGCCCTTTTCGCACTTGTAGCAACAGAAGTGGAAACGGTAACGGGATATTGCATCTCTTCCAACGACCAAAGGAGTTTCTCTAAATCGTTTACCTTCATGTGCGCGCAATCACAGTGGCGACAGGCCGGAATAAATTCCTTATCCGGATTTTCATGAGAAAGCCTATGCAACATCCCGATTTCCGTGGCCACAATCACTTCTTGGGCCGATGTTTTTCTGGCTTGCAACGCAATCCCGCTCGTGGATAAGACATAGTCCGCAGACTGTTGGACAGGCAATGGACATTCGGGATGGGCCAAAACCTCCGCCCCTGGATGCTCTGTGACCACCTCTGCTAATTCGGAAGCCATAATCCGAACATGCGTAGGACAGTAACCGTTGTAGAGGATCATCTTCCGGTTGGTTTGCCGCATGACGTGAGCGCCTAGATACTGATCTGGGATAAAGAGGATTTCCCGATCTTCCGGAATTGATTCCACTATTTTCTTCGCGTTCGAAGAGGTACAGCAGATATCCGATTCCGCTTTGACCGCGGCGGAAGAATTGACATAACAGACCACAACCGCATTGGGATGCGCCTTCTTCATTCGGATAAGATCGTCACGTGAAATCATTTCCGACATGCCACAGCCGGCAGAAAGGTCCGGCATCAAAACGATCTGATTCGGACAGAGCACAGCGGCTGTCTCAGCCATGAATGAAACACCGCAAAATACGATCACTTCGGCGTCCGTATCAGCGGCCTTCTGGGAAAGTTCCAGTGAATCTCCAATAAAATCGGCCACATCCTGAATCTCCCCAACCTGATAATTGTGGGCAAGGATAATCGCCCGCCGCTCCTGTTTAAGTGACCGTATACGGGCCGCGATTTTTTTTTCTGTAACGGTCATTGGTCGCCTACCCCTCCGTCGAGCATTCTAACATCCCTCTCTTCTCTTATCAAGGATCGGGATTACACCGGGTGTGAGACAAAAGTTTTCCAACATCCCAAAGATATTCCAAGGCATGAAACAAATCCACAATCTGAATCGCCCCAGGAAAATGTTCCTCGGCAATTCCCTCGCAGGGGTCGCACCCCCGAATCCAGGCCGCTCCGTCTCCCAGAACAACAACATGCTCGGCCCGATTCAAACCGCCCCTCACCGCTTTCGCCTCCTGAAGAACCTCCTCTGCAATTTTTTTTTAAGAGTGTCGAGTTCCTTTTCATCTTCAATCTCCGGAACCGGCCTCAAACGGCAAATCTGTTCATTCACCTCGATGGCCTCCTGGCATAAGCGATCAAACTGTTTGTAGGTCTCAACCTCCTTTTGGACCTTATCCAGTTCTGGACCCAGACGCAGGTTTTGAGCCAGACTTTTCCCTTTTCGAGTCGTATTCCAGAGGTATTGGGGACCGTGTCCCGGATGATCCTTTTGGTGGCATGTACAGTTCTTCTTGCCGCACCTTCTGTAATTGACCGATATCGTGCCAGGCCTAAAATCTTTTAAGACTTCAATCTGGCGGTAGATGCTGTCTCTTCTCGTTTCAAGTTCTCGAATCCCTTTTTCCATGTGATGACCTCCGTATCCGAATGCTTATAAGCATTCGGATAATAGGCCAAAAAAAAGGGAAAGTCAAATTTTACCTGCAAATTTGTCTCACACCCCCTCTTTGAACTCGCCCTCAGGTCTACAGCTTTGCCACAACTTTTTTTGAGAAAGGCAAAAGGCTTCTCAAAAAACTCGTCCACATGGGA
>JACPZM010000026.1 GCA_016195485.1 Candidatus Troglogloeales bacterium
ACCCTGTTCCCTGTGACTTCTTGTCCGTCCTTAACTGATTCGATCCTTCGCACATCCAACCTGACGGATGCGTAAAACTTCAGCGCGTTTCCTCCGGGTGTGGTCTCCGGATTCCCAAACATTACACCGATTTTCATGCGGATCTGGTTGATAAAAATAACGGAGGTATGCGACTTTGAAATTGCCGCCGTCAGCTTTCTTAATGCTTGAGACATGAGTCGAGCTTGCAGTCCCATGTGGCTGTCCCCCATTTCTCCCTCAATCTCCGCCCGTGGGACTAATGCGGCTACCGAATCGACGACCACAACATCCAAAGCGCCGCTGCGAACGAGTGTTTCTGCAATTTCCAGCGCCTGTTCTCCAGTGTCGGGTTGAGAGATGAGCAGGTCATCTGTCTTGACGCCCAGTTTTCTGGCGTAGTTAATATCCAACGCGTGCTCTGCGTCGATGAAAGCGGCCGTGCCTTTTTCTTTTTGCGCCTCTGCCACGACGTGAAGAGAGAGGGTTGTCTTTCCAGACGATTCAGGACCAAAAATTTCAATCACCCGCCCTCGCGGAATCCCTCCTATCCCCAGAGCAATATCAAGACCCAAAGAGCCTGTTGAGATGACAGGGACATGTACCTTTGCCTGATCGGCCCCCAATTTCATGATAGCCCCTTTCCCAAATTGCTTTTCAATCTGGGATAAAGCCAATTCTAATGCCTTCTCCTTCGGGTTTTCCCTGCGAATATCCTTTTCTTTCTCTGCCATGTTCTTTCTCCTGATATAGAATACATACGGGCTTGATGAATCAAACCCCTACATTTATACGCTCTTTCTTCCCAAATAGTCCAATACGGTTTCTAGCGCGATCTGGGAGGCTTGTTCTCTGATCTCATCTCTTCCACCATAAAACCTGTGGCGCGTCACAGTGCTCTTCGCTGAGGTTGATAAGGCAACATAGACGAGCCCGACCGGTTTTTCACGAGAAGCCCCCGTAGGCCCTGCGATTCCGGTCACGGAGAGTCCTATATCGGACGACGCACTTTTTCGTATTTCATGTGCCATCCTTGCCGCGACTTCGGAACTTACAGCCCCCTTTTTGTGAATCAGAAAGTGTGGAACAGACACTATCGCTTCTTTTAATTGATTACTGTAGGGCACAGCGGCGCCGGTGAAATAGCGAGAGGCCCCGGGGATTCGCGTGAGTCGTACGGCGATTGCGCCTCCGGTGCAAGACTCTGCAATCGCAAGAGATTGTCCTTTTGCAAGAAGGGCATCCCCCACGACCTCTTCGATCGATTCACCATCAAAAGAGTAACAAACCTTGCCGAACCTCTTCCGAATTCCTGAAACGGCCTCAAGGAGAGAAGAGGGTTTATCAGAAGCGATCAGCAAAGAAAGGTCAGCGACATTGGGAATAATTTTAAAGCGGATTGATGAATAATAAGACTCCTGCTTGATCCACTCTGTAATCTCCGCCGGAGCAATACTGCTCATCCGAATCCACCGGCCTTCGCAGCTTCGGGCAATGGCGCCTTTGATCTCTGATTGCAAAGAGTAGACTGTTGCCGATGTTCCGGGTGTCATAATCAGCACGGTTGCGGAGAAGGGAAGAATAAAAAGAGGAATTTGATCGAGATCAAAAAATTGGGATGTTCCATCGGGGAGGAGGCCTCCCTGAGCCTGGAGAACGAGATGTTTGCGGCTCACCCTATAGAGTAATTTTCGAAGCAACTCCTCTCGCGCCTGCCATCCTTTACCCCGCGTGCTCATCACACAAACAACAGATGCTCGTTTTGTTGCGGCCGTGATCGTTTCCTCTATCTCTCTTGCGCCCTCCTCGAAAGATGTCGTTGTGGCTATCGGCGTAAACGCAACAGCAAGAATGCCGACAGAGTAAAGCGCCTTTAAGTATGGGGCTGCTTCCCACTGAATATCTGAAGGAATCCCCAAAAATATAATCTCGCCTCGTAACGCCATTATGAAAAGGGCTATTAGAGTGTTATTCTTCTCCGCAGCATTTGCGGCTATTGAGGAGGTAGAACTTTCTTAAAATCATCCATCGTGTAAAGGGCCTCAAAGGGGACACCTTCTGCGACAATCTTTTCGCCTCCCCCTTCCAATCGATCTACTAATGCAACGACCTTTAGAATGGTGTGCCCTTCGGATCGTAAGATACTGATTGTCTGTAGTGCTGAACTTCCTGTGGTCACAACATCCTCAACGACTACGAGCTTGGCGCCGGGAAGCATAGGTCCTTCTATCTGTTGTTCGGTTCCGTGCTTTTTTCGTTCCTTGCGAACGATGAATCCCGAAATGGGCTTCCCCTTCATGTAGCTAACAAGCGCCACTGCTGTAGCAATCGGATCAGCCCCCAGCGTCATTCCACCAACCCCCGCAACTGGCAGAGATTTTATTTTCTCAAATATGGCCTCCCCGATTAAAAAGGCGCCTTGGGCATTCAAAGAGACTTTCTTGGAATTGATATAGAAACGGCTCGTCTGGCCCGTTGATAATTTAAATTCGGAAAGACTGCTTTCGCGAAACGCTTCGTTATAAAGGAGATCAAAAAGCTTGTCTTTATCCTGTAAAGGCGGCATAACGACTATTGGTAGGCCTGGCCTAATTCAGCAACTTCCGCTTTATGCTCTCCCAAGATAATTTCACCAGTTGCCGCATTGACAGGGGCCATGATAATCGCTTCGTGTTTTGCCGCATTACAAACCACCGCGCAAAGCTCACAACCTTTGCACCGGTCAATCACAACAAAGGCCCTCATCTTTTCTGTGTCCAGACGGATACAGTCGGCCTCAGGACAATAAAGAATGCAAAGCCTGCATCCCTTGTCAGCAACACAACTATCGTTTTCTACGTAAGCAACATTATACATTTTTTATTGTTAGGCTTACGCTACTACCGCCACTTTTCCGTTCTCTGCCCAGACTGAGGCTATTTCATAAGATTTTCTGATCGTATCCATGTTCTTCTTTAAAAGCTGTTCTTTTTTCGCATATTTCTTTTTAATAGCTTCATCCAACGAAGCAGTTCCACCCGACGCAACATACTTTTTACCAAATCGCTCCCCAAGCGCTAAATCCAATCCTTCCAATGTTACCGTCTTTGTAATGCCACTCACGGCCCCCAGCATTGCCATATTTGTAGAAAGCTCTGTACCACCGATTTCCATGGCAATATGCGTGGCATCAAACGTGTACACTCTGACATTTAAATCTTCAAAAAATGCCCGATCATCATCGGTCAACAAGTCACATGCAGAATTGATGATGACCACGCCATCCTTTTTAATTCCAGAATAAAACGGCGCGGTATAGCTCTTTTGCATCGTAATCACCTGCGCGTGAAAAATCATAATCACATCGGGATAGACCAACTCGCCCCGATCATAAATTCGCTCCTCTCCAATCCGACAATAACTTTCTGCGGGAGCCATTCTCTTTTCAGCCCCAAAAAATGGATTGGAGATAGAAAATTTTCCATCCCGATTTGCGGCCATAGCCATGACATGGGCCGCCGTAACGGCGCCCTGTCCTCCCAACCCCGACATCCGAATGTTCGTACGTTTTTTCAGCATTCGTAATCCTCCATTAAAGTACGGGTTTGATTCATCAAACCCGTACCAACATCACACCGACAACGACACTGGGTTTGATTAATCAAACCCCTACGCCAATAAAGCAACTTCCTCTTTCTTTTGGGCATCCAAATCGGCTAGATATTTCTTGGCCTCGTCGCTAATATACTCTTTATACTTAAATCGCTCCCCTGGCTTCTCCGAATCACGCATCTCCTGAAGCCCCTCCATGCTGTCTTTTCCGATTTCAAGGATACAAGGGGTATAAAGCTGTAAATAGGTCGGGCCAACTTCACGGGCCAAAAAGACCGCGTTCCTGACAACCTTCTCGACCAGATTCGGTTTGCTCACCGTACAGCAAACGACATAAGCACACCCCGACTCACGGGCAATCTCCGGCAAATTAACCTTGTCAAATTGCTTACCCACAGGTGCCATCTTGGCCACGAAACCACGCCGCATCAGACCTGATTCTTGTCCGCCCGTATTCGCGTAAAGCTCGTTGTCAAAACAGATCGTTGTAAACTTCTCCTGACGAAACCAAGACTGAAGGGTCATATCCAAACCAATATCAACCGTAGCGCCATCACCCGCCAACACAACAACATCTTTTATTCTCCCCGGAAAACGGACAGAAAGCGCCCGCTTTAAACCAGTAGCGACGGCATTCTGATTTCCAAAAAGGGAGTGAATATTATGTATCGCCACATGGGGAAAAACAAGACTGGTACAACCAGTTGAACCAACCATGACGGTATCTTCCGGGTTTGGAAGAGA